>CANJEY010000500.1 GCA_947472615.1 Beijerinckiaceae bacterium | reverse complement strand
TGTGGTGGTGTTGCGCATGTGTCCTCCCGTGCGCGCCGTTCCGGTCTGCGCCATTCGCCGAAATTGATCGGTCCCGCGCCGGAACGCAAGCGCCGCGTTCAGCGGAAAATTTCGCGCACGATCTTCTGGCGTTCGGGCAGATCGGTGTCGAGTTCGGCCGGGTCAAAGACGCGGGCGCGGAACTTGCCGGTGTCGGGCCGCAGCGAGGGATCGAGCGGCGGCACGCCGGGGGCGACCGGTAAATAGTCGGCGTCGCGGAACAGCTTCTGCCCTTCCGTCGAGATTAGGAAGCTGACTAGCAGCTTGCCGGCGTTCGGATGCGGTGCGCCCGTTGTCACCGAGATCGTGTTGTAAAGCGCCATCGCGGGTTCCAGCGGTATCCATTTCACTGGCGCGCCGGCCTTGGCGCTGATCAGCGAATGATTGTTGTAGGTCTGCAGGCCGATCGCGTATTCGCCGGCGATCACCTGATCGAGCAATTGCCGCGCCGAAACCGCGACGCCTGTGATGTTCTGACCCGCCAGTTTGTGCAGATAGTCCATGCCGCGCTCGCGACCCATCTCGGCGAAGACGAGCTTAAGAAATCCCGGCGCCCCGGAACTGCGCGACACCGAACTCCACGCCATGCGGCCCTTCCATTTCGGATCGAGAAGCTCGTCGAGGGTGCGCGGCGGCGCGTCCTTCAGGAGGTCCGTGTTCACGCCGGGCGTCAGCACATACATGTTCGTGGCGACCCAATAGCCGTCGGGATCGTAGAACTCTTTCGGCAGTGCGGCGTTCTGCTCGGGCAGCCATTTCAGGATGACGTTTTCTTTCAGCAATTGCGCCGAGACTTCCGTGTTGTCGAATACGTCGGCCTGCACGGAGCCGGCGCGCTTCTCGGTCAGCAGGCGCACCACGAGGCCCGAGCCGTCGCTACGGACATAGTCGACCGGGATGCCGTATTTCTTCTGGAACGCTTCGGCGGCCGGCCGCACGAACTGATTGATGATCAGCGTCGAATACCAGACGACCTTGCCCTCTTGCTTCGCGGCGCGCACCAGCGCTTCGTCGTCGGCCCGCGCCGACGTTGCGAGCGTGATCGCGAGCGCCGCCATCGCAAGTCGCGACGCGCGGCGGAGCATCTGTGCAGCCATGATGTCCTCCCGACAGGCCCGTTCTGGTGCGAGCCGAGAGCCCATACTGGCCCGCCAGCGCCTGACCGGCAAGCGGAGCGCCGGCTGTGCTTGCGGCGGATGGCGCATCGCGCGACATTGGGCCGACAAGGGAGCCTTGCTTGCTGATCGGGATCGTGTCGGACATTCACTGCAACGTTGCGGGCTTGCGACGGGCGCTGCAATTGCTCGACGGCGTCGACGAGATCCTGTGTCTCGGCGACAGCATCTATGAATTTCGCTTTTCCAACGACGTCGTGAGCTTGTTGCGCGAACGCAATGTCATCACGATTGGCGGCAACCACGAGCATGTATTTTTTGGCCCACATGGCGTGCGGGCCCTCGCCGCCGAATGGATCGATCGCGAGCATGCGCAATGGCTGGAACAGCAACCGCACGAGAGACTGTTGCGGCGCGATCATCTGAACATCCGCATGATTCATTCGACGCCGTGGGAGCCGCGCGGCGAATATGTGTTTCCGCAGTCGCCTATGTTTGCGCGCATGGCGGAGTGCGACGCCGACGTGCTGCTATACGGCCACACGCACCACGCCATCGCGACGCGCCTTGGCGGCACATTGATCGTCAATCCGGGTTCAGCGGGAGATGCGCGCGGAACCGGCGAAAACGCGCTGCTGTCTTGCGCCATTCTCGACACTGAAACGACCGAAGCCCGCATCCTGCGATTCAGCGACGCAGGCTGATTGCGCATCGGCGCTTGAAAAAAGACGGCTGCTGGGCTCTCATGCGCACAGGGCGCAGCGCATGACGCGCGCCGTACAGGGAGGATGAAATGCTCGGCAGGATCGGTGTGCGCGCGGCTCTGGCGTTCGGCGCTGCATGGCTGGCGTCGTCTGCGGCGCTTGCGGCGGACGAGGCGCTGATCGCGGCGGCGAAAAAAGAAGGTCAGGTGACCTGGTACACGACGCAGATCATCAATCAGTTCGTCGTGCCGGCCGCGACCGCCTTCCAGAAAAAATACGGCGTGAAGGTGAATTACGTCCGCAACACCGCCAACGATCTGACGATCAATCTTCTGAACGAAGGCAAGGCCGGCAAAATTCAGGCGGATGTCTTCGACGGCACCACCAGCACCGCGATCCTCAAGAAGGAAGGCTATGTGCTGCAATGGCAGCCCGACAGCGCCAAGGATATGGCGGCGCAATATCGCGACAAGGACGGCTACTGGGTCGCCACCAATGTTTACGTGCTGACGCCCGGCGTGAACACCGAGCTCGTGGCGCCCGGAACGGAACCGCGCAAGTTCGAGGATCTGCTCGATCCGAAATGGAAGGGCAAGATTGTCTGGAACGCCAGCCCGTCCACGTCGGGCGGCGGCGGCTTCATCGGCCTGACGATCGCCCGCATGGGCGAGGAAAAGGCGATGGACTTCCTGAAGCAGCTTGCGAAGCAGAACATCTCTGGCCTGCTCAACGCCTCGCGCGCCGGGCTCGATCCTGTCGTGGCGGGCGAATATTCGCTGGCGCTGAACATCTTCAACAACCACACGATCATCAGCAAGGCGCAGGGCGCGCCGGTCAATTGGATTCCCATGGCGCCGGTGATGGCGGTGCTGTCCGTCGCGTCCGTCACCAAGAGCGCGCCGCATCCCAATTCGGGCAAACTGCTGGTGGATTTTCTGGTCTCTCAGGAAGGGCAGCAAATCTTCCGCGACGCCGATTACATTCCGATCGATCCGAAGATTCCGCCGCGCGAGGCGAGCCTGCGGCCGGACGGCGGGCATTTCGAGGCAATCTATTTCACGCCAGAGCAGGTGGCGGCGTCGATGCCGGGCTGGATGAAGATTTTGAAGGATTTGTTCGGATAAAGCACTCCGGGTCGCCCT
>CANJEY010000499.1 GCA_947472615.1 Beijerinckiaceae bacterium | reverse complement strand
TGACGATCCACGCGAGGCCAGCGAGTCCCGCGTCGCGTTTGCGCAGCGGCGGATGGCCGCCGATTTCGAGCAGATGAGCGATCGTCTGCGGGTCCTGCGCCGTCAGCGCCGCGATGGCGGTGGCCAGTGCGTCCTCGCAGTCGATGGCCGGGCCGGGGCGGTAGCGCAGTGAGGGCTCGGGGGCCTTTGGACGGGCTTTCTTTCTCGTTGGCTTGCGCTTCGGGGCGGCCTTTCGCGCAGCGAAGCGTTTGCCGGCGCTTGCGGCCGCCGCCCGTTTCGGTGTTGTCTTGGCCATGTCCGATGCGCCTTTTCGTCCGGTTTTCCGCTTCGCGCCGTCGCCGAACGGCTATCTACATCCGGGCCACGCGCTTTCGGCAATCCTGAATTTCGAAACAGCTCGGCGGCTGGGCGGGCGCTTCCTGCTGCGGATCGAAGATATCGATCTCGGTCGAAGTCGACCCGAATTCGAGTCGGCTATCTTCGAGGATCTGGGCTGGCTTGGCCTGACATGGGAAACGCCGGTGCGGCGGCAGTCGGGGCATTTTGCCGATTATCGCGCAGCGGCGGACAAACTGCGGGCGCGCGGCCTGCTCTATCGCTGCTTCTGCACGCGCGGCGACATCGCGCGCACCATCGACGACAGGCCGAATTGGCCGCGCGATCCCGACGGCGCGCCGCTCTATCCGGGAACGTGCCGCCATTTATCCGACGACGAGGCCCAGCGCCGGTGCGACGCTGGCGAGGCCTGCGCGTGGCGGCTCGACATGGGAGCCGCCCTGTCAGTGCTGCACAATCCGCCGACGTGGCGCGAACTGGGCGAAGGCGATCAGGCGGACATCATAAACGCCGAGCCGGCCGCGTGGGGCGATGTCGTACTCGTGCGCAAGGATGTTCCGACCAGCTATCATCTCTCGGTCGTGGTGGACGATGCGCTGCAGGGCGCCACCGACGTCATGCGCGGCCGCGATCTCTATCACGCCACGAGCGTGCATCGGGTGCTGCAGACCTTGCTGCAATTGCCCGAGCCGACTTACCGGCACCATCGTTTGTTGCTTGATGCGGATGGGCACAAGCTGTCGAAAAGCGATGGCGCGCGCTCATTGCGGGAGATGCGCGAGGCTGGGATGACGCGGGAGAGCGTGTGGGATTTGTTTAAACTAATTACGAATTAGATTTTAGATGGATGACGATCAACAAAACTCAGCTATCGCCACTCTGCGAGAGATCGCTTCATTGCGCGCTCGATAACAGATAGCACGATAACATTGCGCCCTCACCCCTTCGGGCGGACCGCCGCAACCTGCTGGGCGTTGGGGGCTTTGGCGATGAGGCCGTCGATGCGGTCGCGCTCGCGCTTGAATTCGTCGAGTTGGCGGCTGTTCAGTTCGCGCGTGCGGGCGAGTCGGATGCGCAGCGGGTCGACGAAATTGCCATTGACGATGACCTCGTAGTGCAGATGCGGCCCGGTCGCGAGGCCGGTCATGCCGAGGAAGCCCACCACCTGTCCCTGGCGGACGCGTGTGCCTTCGACGATGCCGCGCGCAAAGCCGGACAAGTGGTTGTAGGTCGTGATGTAGCCGTTGGCGTGCTGGATCTCGACGCGGTTGCCGTAGCCGGATTCGCGCGCCGCCTTGATGACGGTGCCGTTGCCGGCGGCGACGATCGGGGTTCCCATCGCGGCCGCCCAGTCGACGCCGGTGTGCATGCGGGTGTAGCCAAGGATCGGGTGAAAGCGGCGGCCGAAGCCTGAGCGCTGTTCGCCCGCTGCGATCGGCTTGCGGATGAGGAATTTGCGCGTCGACTTGCCAGCCTCGTCGTAGAAATCGATCAGGCCGTCGTCGAGCGTCTGATAGCGATAATATTTGTAGGTGTCGCCGCGCGCGGTGATCGACGCGAACAGAAGCTCGCCGCGATTGTCGCCTTCCTCGCTGTCCTCGTAGAAAACTTCGACATTGTCGCCGGCTGTGACGGGACGCTGGAAATCGACGTCGTTGGCCATGACGCGCACGAGATCGTCGATGATCGGGCGGGGAATGTCCTGCTTCAGGGCGGTTTCGTAAAAGCTGTCGTAGAGCCGCATCCCGCCGGCATCCTCGTCCTCGTCGTCGTCGGTGGACTTGGACTTGCCGCGTTGCGGGACCGCTTTGGCCTGTAGCTCGGCTTTCGCCACCTGCAGGTAATTGCCCTGATCGTCGAGCGCGATGGTCGTGTCGAGCGCCTCGTCGCTGTAAACCGACAGGCGCGCCAGCTGCGGCAGATCGGCGCCTTCCATGTCGAGGAACAGCATGCGCAGCTTCTGGCCCTCGGTCACCGGGGTCTGGCCGCGCTTCATCGGCCCGAAGGCGGCGACGATCTTGGGAATGCGGTCGCGGGCGACGCCGTTGACGCGCAGGATTTCTTCCAGCGTATCGTTGTGGCGGACGATGACCAGCCGGTCCGGCGGGGGCTTGTCGGACGCCAGAGGCGCGCTCTTGGGAATGAGCGAGACGTTTTCCGCCACCATTCGCACCTGAATGGACGAGAAGGGCGACGAAATGATCGGATTGCCGACGTTGGCGTAAGCGAGGCCGCCGGTCGGGTCGATGCCGGCGCGGCTGGTGCGCATGAGCAGCAATTGCGGCGGCAGGGGCGGCGAGGGGCGCGCGCCGGCGCTGACAGAGTTCTTGATATGCTCGGCCACCTGGGCCTGAATTTCATCGGTTGAGAGGCTGGCCTTGCTGAGCGGCAGCGACACGCCGGCCAGATCGCGCGTCTGGAACGCCACGTCCGCCTCGTCCGGCGCCTGAACCACGTCGGGCAGGCTTTCGGTCTGGCTTGGGCCGCCGGCCAGAAGCTTCAACGGATTGAACGCCGGTACTTCGTCGGCATAGCCGGCTGTCGAAAGCGTCAGCGAGGTGGCGACGCGGGTGAAGGCGCGGACTTTGACGACCTCCTTGTCGCCCGACCGGACCGTGGTGGGCGTGCGGAAGGTCTGCTTGGCGGCGATGATGTCGACGGATTT
>CANJEY010000498.1 GCA_947472615.1 Beijerinckiaceae bacterium | reverse complement strand
CGCCTATCCCGAGATTGACGTCAAACTCATCCTGGCGGACCGCATCACCCATCTCGTCGAGGATCACATCGACGTCGCGCTGCGGATCGGCAGCCTGCCCGACAGTAGCTTCAAGGCGATCCGCATTGGCGAGATCAGGCGCGTCGTCTGCGCAAGTCCCGCCTATGTGTCCGCGCACGGTGCGCCCTCAACTCCGCAGTCGCTGGCGGCGCATCGTTGCATCATGTTCAACGGGCTTGGAGCCCCGGATGGCTGGACGTTTCGTGTGGCAGGCGCGGACTTGACGATCCCGATCAGGCCGCGCCTCAGCGTCAACACGGCGGAAGCCGCCATTGACGCCGCCGCAGCCGGGATCGGCGTCACGCGCATTCTGTCCTATCAGGCAGAGCAGGCCCGGCGATCGGGTCTCCTGACGCTATTGCTTGAAGCTTTCGAACCGGCGCCCTCGCCGGTCAGCCTGGTCTATCCGGCGCAGGGCCTGTTGCCGCTGAAGCTGCGCGCCTTTCTGGATTTCGCCACGCCGCGCCTGCGGACGGCCGTTGCGAACGCCGCCCCCGCCCGCGATTGACCGAGCGCAATGCGCTGGCGGGCCCGCAACCCCAAACGATGTCCCTTCTCGCATTTGCGAAATGAACTGGGTATAAACCGACCCCTGCGGGCCGGAAGCCCGCCAGAAGCATGTCCACCGCCAAGTTTCGGCCGGATATGCCGCAAGAGTCCGGAGTTGAGCCATGTCCGCCGATCGTTGGTCCCCCGATAGCTGGAGAAATTCGCCCGTCCAGCAGCTTCCCGACTATCCGGATCAGGCAGCACTGCAGGAGGTCGAAAAGACGCTGGCCGGCTATCCGCCGCTGGTGTTCGCCGGCGAGGCGCGCAAGCTCAAGAAGTCGCTGGCGAAAGTGGCCGCAGGCGACGCTTTCCTGCTGCAGGGCGGCGATTGCGCCGAGAGCTTCGCCGAGCATTCAGCCGACAACATCCGCGACTTCTTCCGCGTCTTCCTGCAGATGGCGGTGGTGACGACGTTCGCGGCCGCCTCGCCCGTGGTTAAGGTCGGCCGCATCGCCGGCCAGTTCGCCAAACCGCGCTCCGCCCCGATGGAAAAACTGGGCGGCGTCGAGCTACCGAGCTATCGCGGCGACATCGTCAACGGCGCCGATTTCACGCCCGAGGCGCGCATTCCCGATCCGCGCCGGCAGATCGAGGCCTATCGCCAGTCCGCCGCCACCCTGAACCTGCTTCGCGCCTTCGCCACCGGCGGCTACGCCAATCTGGAGAACGCGCACCGTTGGATGCTGGGTTTCGTCAAGGATAGTCCGCTGTCCGGCCGCTATCAGGAACTTGCCGACCGCATCACGGAATCGCTCGGCTTCATGCGCGCCATCGGGCTCGACCCCGAACACATCCAGCAATTGCGCGAGACGGATTTCTTCACCTCGCACGAGGCGCTGCTGCTCGGCTTCGAGCAGGCCATGACCCGCGTCGATTCAACGACGGGCGACTACTACGACACCTCCGGCCACATGCTGTGGATCGGCGACCGCACGCGGCAGGCCGATCACGCCCATGTGGAATTCTGCCGCGGCGTGAAGAACCCGATCGGCATGAAGTGCGGCCCGTCGCTGAAGCCCGACGATCTGTTGCGGCTGATCGACATGCTGAATCCGTCCAACGAAGCGGGCCGCCTGACGCTGATCTGCCGCTTCGGAGCCGACAAGGTGGGCGAATTCCTGCCGCCGCTGATACGCGCCGTGAAGCGCGAGGGCAAGACCGTCGTCTGGTCCTGCGACCCGATGCACGGCAACACGATCAACGTCGCGGAAGGCTACAAGACCCGGCCCTTCGAGCGGATCATGGCTGAAATCCGGAACTTCTTCGCCGTGCACCAGCTGGAAGGCACCTATGCGGGCGGCGTGCATCTCGAGATGACCGGCAAAAATGTCACCGAATGCCTCGGCGGCGCGCGCGAAATCTCGGAACTGGATCTGCACGACCGCTATCACACGCATTGCGATCCGCGGCTCAACGCCGAGCAGTCGATCGAGGTGGCGTTCCTCGTCGCCGAATTGCTCAAAACGAGCCGCGCGGGTAAACCGGCCAGGGTGCTGCAGGCGGCCGAATAGTCCTGCGCCGAAAGGGGCCGGACTTTGGAGCGCATCTACTTCGCCTTTCGCAACACCTGCGCGGGTCTCCTGCATGCCGGGCGCACCGAACGCGCGGTGCAGCAAGAGATGATTCTTCTGGCGATCGCGATTCCCCTCGCGGCGATCGTCGGTACGGGACTCTGGGACCGGGTCGCGCTTATTTCGACAGTCCTGCTGATGATGGCGATAGAACTGCTCAACACCTGCGTCGAAAAGCTCTGCGATCACGTCACTCCCAGCATCCATCCGCAGATCAAGATCGTGAAGGACATGGGCTCCGCGGCAGTGTTCTGCTCGATCTGCATCGCCGGCCTCGTGTGGGGCGCGGCCCTGTGGGCGCGGTGGAACTGAGCAACCAACTGTCATTCCAAGGTGCGGCAAAGCCGAGAACCTGGAAGCCAGACTTTTGTTTCATGGCTCAAGTCTGTGGATCCCGGATCGCCTGCGGCGTCGGGGTTGACGCCTGTTGGTAGATCGATGGCTCGCTTGCGGGGTCGAAAAATCCCAACTCTCCGCCGCGTGCGTCCGCGCACATCACCCCGGCGTTATGGTGACTAATCTCCAAACATCGCCGGACGGGACAAGCCCACGGCAGACCAACAGGAGAGAGCCATGAACACGAATTTCAAGAAGACCCTGACCGCTTCCCTCGCCGCCCTGACGATCGGCATGACCGTTCTGTCTTCGGCGACCCCGGCCTCGGCCCGCAACGGCGGCGCGATTGCGGCTGGCGTCTTCGGAGCCCTGGCGATCGGCGCGATCGCGGCCGGCGCGGCCCATGCCAACTCCGGCCCCGGCTATTACGCCCCGGCCCGCGTTGACGGCGGCGAGTGCTGGATGGAGCGCCGCGAAGTCACCAACCGCTGGGGCGACGTCGTCGGCTATCGCCGCATCCGCGTCT
>CANJEY010000497.1 GCA_947472615.1 Beijerinckiaceae bacterium | reverse complement strand
GCAATTGCGCAGCATGAGCATCGTGGCGCTGATATCGGGCCTGCTGCGTGATTCGGGCGTCGCGCCCTCGCGTCTGGAGGTGGAGATCACCGAGTCCGCCGCCATTGTCGAGAACGATCTGGCGATCTCGATCCTGAAGGCGATCCGTGCTTTGGGCGTGCGCGTCGCGCTGGATGATTTCGGCACGGGCTATTCGTCGTTGAACTATCTGCGCAAGCTGCCGCTGGATCGCATCAAGCTCGATCGCGCGTTTACGTCGGACATGGTGGAGCATCCCGACTGCGCGTCGATCGTCAAGGCCGTCATCACGCTGGCGTATGATCTCGGACTGGCCGTCACCGCCGAGGGCGTCGAGACCGAAGAGCAGCGCAATTTCCTCACTGGCATCGGCTGCGAGGAAGCGCAGGGCTATCTGATTGCGCGGCCCGGCAACGCAAAGGCGGCGCTCGCCTTCGTGCGCGAGGCGCAGGCGATGGCCGCCTGACGTCAGCCTGTCACCCGGTTTTTCAGCATGCCGAACAGCACCAGCGCCGCGATGGCGCCCGTGAGGCTGACGCCCGCGCCGACCATCGCCGGATCGCCCGGAATCGTCATCGTAATCGTTCGCGCTGCCCATAGGCTGACGATGGAGCCGATGATGGCCAGAACCCCGTTGAAGAAAATCCCGAAGCCGCGCTCCCGCATCACCGCGTCGGCCACATAGCCGACCGCGAATCCGAGGATCGTCGACACTGCGGTCAATTCGACAAATTGATCCGCCGTCAGAGGGGTGAAGGAGAGGACATTGTTCATGCGACGACCATGCGCCGCTCGTGTCATCTTCGCTGTGCGCAACCGCACGCGTCAGCCGCCCAGTACGCCGCCTTCGAAGATCATCTGATCCGCCCATTGCCGCGCGGCCGCGAGGTGTTCCTCCGTGCGCACCGTCCACGCCATCACCGGAATCCCGATGCCCGAGCGGCACAGGAACGGCACCGCGTCGGGCATGTCGTCGACGCAGTAGGACAGAAAATCCGGCACCGTCTCGCGATAATGCAGGAAATTGGCGAGTGCGAATTTCGCGTCGTCGTCGAGATGGCTCCAGTCGCAGCCCGGATCGTCGTAACTCGCCTGCGCCACCATGCCGAGCGGCGTGTAGCGAATGCGCAAATGCCGGCGGTTCTTGTGCAGGTGCGCCATGATGGCGGGATCGAACGACTTCAGCGCCATTGGCCCCGCGTAGGCGGTCGTCACCGCCGCGACGCGTTCCGCCAGCCGCAGGTCGCCATCAAAGCGGCTTTTTATTTCGCAGATCAGCGGCACGCGGCGATTGATCAGCCGGCAGAAGGCCTCGAGCGTCATGATACGATCGCCGCCGCGCAGCGTCACGGCGGCCAGCGCCGCCGCGCTGGTCTGGTCGACGCGCCCGGTGGCGGTCGTCAGGCGTTCGAGGGTGAAGTCGTGGAACACGAACGCCTCGCCGTCGACCGACATCTGCACATCGCATTCGATAGAATAGCCTTGCGCGATGGCGGCTTCGGCGGCGCGGCCGGTGTTTTCGATCACGCCTGCGCCAGCGTCATGCAGTCCGCGATGGGCGATTGGCCGTCCCATGAGCCAGTTCGGGCGAAAAACCGACATCAGACGATTTCGAGCGTGGCTTCGACCTCGACAGCGCAGCCGAGCGGCAATTGCGCGACGCCGACGGCCGAGCGCGCATGCTTGCCCCTGTCGCCCAGCACGGCGACCATCAGGTCGGACGCGCCGTTGACCACGGCCGGAATGGCGATGAAGTCCGGCGCGGCGGCCACGAAGCCGATCAGCTTCAGGCACCGGACGTTGTCGAGCAAGCCGAGCGCGGCTTTGGCCTGCGCCAGAATATTGACGGCGCACAGGCGTGCGGCCTGCTGGGCTGCCTCGGGAGTCACCTCCGCCCCGACGCGGCCGCTGTGGGCGGCGGCGATCTTGCCGTCGGCCCCGAACGGCAACTGGCCGGAAATGAACAACAGCGTCCCGGCGCGCGTATAGGGCACGTAATTGGCGACTGGCGCGGCGGGAGTCGGCAAGGTCAGGCTGAGATCGGCCAGCCGCTGTTCGATTTCGTTCACCTTCGGCTCCTGTCGGGAGGGTCGAGGCAATGTCGCAGGTTGCGCCGCCGCATCCAAACCCTAATTTCGCCACGGGCAAGCTTCATGGAAGCTCGATTCGATTTGCGGAGAAATATGAATGGCGACGATGACGGGCGGAATGATGTGGCGAAATGTACTTCTGTCTGGCGGGGCCTCGCTCGCCGCGATGGCCGCCGCCGCGCCCGCCATGGCCGATTCGCGCATACCGCTGGCCGCGCACAGGGCCGTTTACGATCTGTCGCTGGCGTCCACCAAAGGCGACGGCGCGCCGGCCGCTGCGCGCGGCCGCATGGTGTTCGAATTTAACGGCTCCGCCTGCGAAGGCTATTCGGTGAACTTCCGGTACCTCACCGAAATGCAGTCGCAGGAGGGCCAGACGGTCGTGTCCGACATGCGCTCCGCGACCTTCGAGGATGGCGAATCGCGCAATCTCGACTTCAAGATCGAAACCGAGAATCACGGTCGCGGCTCCGCCAAGATCGTCGACGGACACGCGACGAAATCCGGCGACGGCGCGCTGTCCCTCGATCTGCGCAGCCCCAAGCGCACCAAGGTCGATCTCGACGAGGATGTGGCGTTCCCGACCGAGCAGATGGTTCGCACGATCGCGGCGGCGCGCGACGGCCAGCGCATCGCCGAGATGAAAGTGTTCGACGGATCGGACGACGGCGAGAAGATCTTCTCGACGCTTTCGGTGATCGGCAAGGCCGCCAGCACACCGTCGGTTGAAAAGCCCGAGATCATCAGCGCGCTGGCCGAAATGCGTCGTTGGCCGGTGACGGTGAGCTATTTCGACAATTCGAAAAAGCAGGACACGCCCGAATACATCCTGACGTTCGACCTTTACGAGAACGGCGTGTCGGGCGCGATGCGGCTCGATTACGGCTCGTTCGTGCTCAAGGGCGAGATGTCGCGGCTGGAGCTGCTGCCCGGCAAGG
>CANJEY010000496.1 GCA_947472615.1 Beijerinckiaceae bacterium | reverse complement strand
TCTTCCCCGAGGGCTGAGATACTTTCGATTTCGAACCGTGATTTCTGGACTGACGAGATCAGTCCAGAAACTCGTTAGTCGAGAAACTCCTTGGCGCGCGTCGCCAGATGCTGCGGCGTCTTGAACACGCTCAGCACCAGCGCCTGCATCTCCGGTCCGGTGGTGGGCGCAAGTTCGATCTTGAGAGTCGCGGCTTCGGCCAGCAGGCCCGGATCCGTCGTCATCTTCAGGAAAGCGTTGCGCAGCGCGTCCAGCCTGTCGGCCGGCACGCCCGGGGGCGCGGCAAACGGGCGGCCGAGTTCGTTGCCCAGCATTGTGACGCGAATGAGTTCGCGGTCGTCGTCGTTGCGCGCCATGGTTTCGAGCGACGGCACGTCGGGCAGTTCGGGATGGCGGCGGCCGGCCTGAATCAGCACGTTCAGCCATTTGTTCCTGATCCAGTCGGCCTTGGTGTTCTTCCACGCCGACCACGAATTGAGCCGCGCCACGACTTCGCCGCGTTCCATCGCGAGATTGATGTCGCTACCGCCCGTATAGCCGGTGATGATCTTGAATTTCGTGCCGATCAGCGCGTTCAGCATCGACGGGAACGTGAACGTCACCGCGCCGCGCCCTGTCGCGCCGGCGATCACTTCGGCGCGCTGCGCGTCTTCAATCGTCCTGATGGCGGACTTGTGCCAGGAGGCCATCGTCTCTGTCTCACGCGTCAGCCCGCCGAGCCAGCCGAACTTTACTGCGTCGAACTGGATGCCCTGCGTACCAGCCCATTGCATGGCGGGGAAGTTGTTCGGCACCACGCCGAGATAAGTCCCGTCCTTGGCGGCGATGTTGTAGAGATAGTTCACCATCGTCAGTCCGCCGGCGCCGGTCATGTTCTCGACTACGATGGACGGCTCGCCCGGAAGCTGCTTCGCCAGATGACGCGACACGAGCCGCGCCTGCACATCATAATCGCCGCCGACAGCGGCCCCGACCAGGACATGAACGGTCTTGCCCTTGTAGAACTCGGCCGGCGACTGCGCGTGTGCGAACGCCGTCGACATGAGGGCACACCCCGCCGCAATACCCCAATGCTTCGTGAACAAAGCTCTCTCCCCGTGCAACCCGATGGCATGCAGCCATGCCTTGCGGGGATTCTCCGACGAAGTCAGCTCGGTTGCTAGTCCTTTCGATTCAGTCCGGAAATGAGTGGCTCAGCGCGAACCTTCCTCGTCGCCCACGATGATGTCGCGCAAACGGTCGGCGATGTCTTTCGGGGTGTTGTCGATGACGTCGGCGACGAGCTTCTGCACGTCTTCACCACGCACCGGACGAATGTCGAGGCTTTCCTTGGACGCTTGCGCGAGCAACGCCGGATCTTTCATGGTGTCGTCGAACGCCTTGCGCAGGGCGGCGATCCGGTCCGCAGGTACGCCGGACGATGTGAATATAGGCTTGCCGACGACAACGTTGGTCGACAGCAGGCGCAGTACTTTGCGGTCGTGGTCGTTCGACGCGAGATCGGCCAGCAACGGCACGTCCGGCAGGTCGGGCTCGCGTTGAAGGCCAATCTGCGCTAGCACAATGATCATCTTCTGCGCGACCCGGTCAGGTTGTGTAGCCTTCCAGCCGACCCAGTCGTTGCTGCCTCGTCCGTCGATCTCGCCCTTTTCCATCGCGATGTTGAGGTCCGTGCTGCCCGGATAGCCGTAGATCAATTTGAATTTTGCGCCGATCAGCAAATTGGCCGCGCGCGGATATTGCGCGCCGGGGTTTGACGGTCCGGTCGCGCCCATCGTGACCTGACGATGTTTCGCGTCTTCGATAGATTTGACGCCGGATGTGTGCCACGCAACCATGACGTTGTTGGTGACGGTTGGATTGCCGATGAACTGCAGCGTGCGGACATCGAACTTGAGGCCCTTGTCGCCGGTGACTTGCGCCAGCGCCATCGAATTGTCAGCGGTGGCGAAGGCCGTTCCATCCTGCGGGGCGACATTCGCCACATAGCCAGCTGCGATATGGCCGCCGCCGCCGGGCATGTTGCGCGGCACGATGATCGGTTTGCCGGGAATGTGATTGCCCATGAATCGCGACACGAGGCGCGCGTAAGCGTCGTAGGCACCGCCAGCCGGATAGCCGATGTAGAAATTGATCTGCTTGTCCTTGTAAAACTGCGCGATGGCGTCCTGCGCGCGCGCGCCTTGCACGGTCAACGCGGTCACCAGCACGGGCGTCGCCAGACGCGCCAGAAGGCGTGTGCGCATGTCATCCTCCCCTGAATCCGCGTTTGCGGAATTGTTGTCGTATTCAGCCGGTTGACGCGCCGTTCAGACGGCTTCGGCGTAGTTCGGATCGTAATTCTTGTCGAAGCGGCGGCTGCGTTCGAGCAGCTCCGGCACAACCGGCCGTCCCTGCGGCGTGTTTAGCCAGAGCCGCGCCAGCAGCCGCTTCTTGTCGGCGGAGTTCTTGAACTCGGTGCGCGCATGCAGCACGGCGAAATTGTTGCAGATCATGATTTCGCCGGGCTCTAGCATGAAGCGAATCTGCACATCGTCGCGCATGCCGGTGGCGGCGAAATAGCGCAGAGCCTCGTCGAGATCCGTTGGCAGGTCAACGCCGAGCGTTTTCGCCGCCTTGCGCATGTGGCCTTCGAAGAACATGCAGCTCACGATTCCGTCGACATTCGAGAACACCGGAATGTTGCAGGGCGTCAGTTCGATCTCGGTCGAATGGTATTGATAGCCGCGATAGAGTGGCTCCAGCAGATCCGGCCGTTCGCGGCGGATGACGTTGTGGATGGTCATCGAACTCGCCACATAGCTGTAGCCGCCGACAGCCGCATTTTGCAGCGACATGAGCGCGATCAGCGCCCGCGAATCCGTGTGCAGCACCAGTTCGCCGGAGGCGCGATATCCGCGCGCCATCGGATCGTTGGGTTCTTCCTGAACATAGCCGATGCGATCGGCGCGGTTGCTCTGAACCGCGGCTTGTCCGAGATGCGTGCCGATCCCCCAGAAGATTCGCTCGCAGGCGTCGCGCCCGTAACGGCCAACGTCGACGCCGCG
>CANJEY010000495.1 GCA_947472615.1 Beijerinckiaceae bacterium | reverse complement strand
TCGCCCCTAACGCCCGAACCGGGTAAGTATAATCACGGCGATTTCCCCAATATTTTCTTGAACACGGTCGTATCCGGAAACCGGCACCCGCTTTTCGGGATCATCCGCTTACGCCGTGAACGCGCAAGACGTCGTTCATGCGCGACGCCGCCAGATCGGGATCGCGAATGAGCCCGGCGGCGTCCGCCAGTTGGAACGCTTCGACCAGATGCATGAGCGAGCGCCCGCTTTCCTGACCGCCGACCATCACGAAATGCTTCTGGTGGCCGTTGAGATAAGCGAGGAAGACGATGCCGGTCTTGTAGAAACGCGTCGGCGCCTTGAACAAATGGCGCGACAGCGGCACCGTCGGCTCGAAGATTTTCCAGTACTCGTCGAGATCGCCGCGCGCATGGGCGGCGAGCGCCGCGGAAGCCGCCGGCGCGATCGCATCGAAAATGCCGAGCAGCGCATGCGAATAGCCCTGCCCGTCGCCATCGATCAATTCGGCGTAGTTGAAATCATCGCCGGTATAGGTCTTCACGCCCTGCGGCAAACGCCGCCGCATGCGGATTTCCTTGTCCTTGTCGAGGAGCGAAAGCTTGACGCCATCCACCTTGCTGGCGTGGTCGGCGATGATGTCGATGCAGACAATCATCGCGGCGATATGATCGGCCTTGCCCCAATAGTCTTGCAGCGCGGGATCGAACATCTCGCCGAGCCAATGGATGATCAAGGGCTCGCGCACCTGTTTGAGGATGCGGCCATAGACCTTGGCGTAATCGTCCGGCGATTTGGCGGCCACTACAAGCGCGCGGCTCGCCATCAGTACGATGCGGCCGCCGCAAGCTTCCACCGCCTCGATCTGCTCCTCATAGGCGCGGATCACGTCGTCGATCGTGGTCGACGCCGTCGGAATGAGTTGATCGGTGCCGACGCCCGAGTAAACGGTGGCGCCCGGCACGTCGCGCGCCGCTTCGACCGAGAGCCTGATCAGCTTCAGCGCATTCGGCCAATCGAGCCCCATGCCGCGCTGCGCTGTGTCCATGGCTTCGGCCACGCCCAGGCCGAGCGACCAGAGATGTCGGCGATAGTCGATGGTCGCATCCCAATCGATCGCGGCGGTGAGCCAGGGATCGACGTCGGCCAGCGGGTCCGCGACGATATGCGCGGCGGCGAGCGCGACGCGATCGAACTTCGGCGCGGCGCCATTGCCTTTCCAGGCACGCGGTTCGGTCAGCCGGTAAGGCGCCAGACCTTTATCCACGGTGGGCAAATTAACGACCGGCATACCATTGAACCGAAATGGGAGTTGAATAGTTATCTAGTTAGTTATATGTCATCCTGACCCGCCCGTCAAACTAACTGGACCCCGAGCCTTCGTCATGAGCCAACTGATCCGCGAGGAAGTGACCAGCGTACATCATTGGACCGACAGCCTTTTCAGCTTCACAGCGACCCGTAGCCCGGGCTTCCGGTTCCGCAGCGGCCAGTTCGCCATGATCGGACTGGAGGTCGCCGGCCGCCCGCTTCTGCGCGCCTACAGCATGGCCAGCGCCAATTACGAAGAGCAACTCGAATTCTTTTCCATCAAGGTCCAGGACGGTCCGCTGACCTCGCGCCTCCAGCACCTGAAGGTCGGCGACAGCATCATCGTCAACGGCAAGCCGACCGGCACCTTGATCCTCGATAACCTGAAGCCGGGCCGCAATCTGTATCTGATGGCGACCGGCACCGGCCTCGCGCCGTTCCTCAGCATCATCAAGGACCCGGAAACCTACGAGCGCTACGAGAAGGTCGTGCTGGTGCATGGCTGCCGGCAGGTCGCCGAACTCGCTTATGAGAAGATGATCACCGAGGAACTGCCGCGACACGAATTCCTCGCCGAGTTGGTTTCCGGCAAGCTTCTGTATTATCCAACCGTCACGCGCGAGCCGTTCCGCAACCGCGGCCGCCTCACCGATCTCATCACGTCCAACAAGCTGTTCGACGACATCGGCCTCGATCCGCTGTCGACCGAGCAGGATCGCGTCATGATGTGCGGCAGCCCGAGCATGCTGGCCGATCTGGTCGCCATCCTGCGTCAGTACGGCTTCGAAGAAGGCAATCATCGCGAGCCCGGCCATTACGTGATCGAGAAGGCCTTCGTCGAAAAGTAAGACGCCGCGCCGGCGCCCTAGTCCATCGCCAGCACGCCCTTCGACTTAAAGATATCGCGGATGCGCGTCGAATATTCGTGAAAGCGTTCCGGCAGCCGGTCGAGCCGACGCGGCCGCGGCAGATCGATATCGATGATCTCGACGATGCGGCCCGGGCGCGGCCCCATCACGACGACCCGATCGGCCAAAAGCACGGCCTCCGGAATGCTGTGCGTGATATGCAGCGCGGTCTTGCGCGTCTCCATCCACAGCCGCTGAATATCCATTGAAATCTGTTCGCGCGTTAGCGCGTCGAGCGCGCCGAACGGCTCGTCCATCAGCAGCATGGTCGGCCCATGCACGAGCGCGCGGCAGATCGACACGCGCTGCCGCATGCCGCCCGATAATTCATATGGCTTCTTGCGTTCGAAACCTTCGAGCCCGGTCGCCTTCAACAGGTCTCGCGCTACCGTCTCATACTTGCTGCGATCCATCTTGCGGATATCGACCTGCAACATGACGTTCTCCAGTACGTCACGCCAGTCGAGCATGATGGCTTCCTGGAACACGATGCCGACGTCGGTCTGGGGCTTTTCAACCAGCTTGCCGCCGACCGTAATCGTGCCCGAGGTGTAAGGCTGCAAGCCGGCCACCATTTTCAAGATGGTGGTCTTGCCGCATCCGCTCGGGCCGACGATGGCGACGAATTCGGATTGTCGGATGTCGAGATTGATGTCGCTGCAGGCCTCGACCGGACCGTCCTTGGTCTCGTATCGTTTGCCGACATTCGTCAACCGGATGTACGGTTCGCCCATCGACCTGCTATTCCCACATTAGACGCTAGCCGCAAAAAAGACCGCGATTGCCTCTCCGCGGCGACGCTGCGAAGAGGCAATCCTATGCGGCTTACTTCTTCGGCATATAGGGCGGTTCCGACAAATACTCGTTGGTGTAGTACT
>CANJEY010000494.1 GCA_947472615.1 Beijerinckiaceae bacterium | reverse complement strand
TCAACGCGCTTGACCGGAGGGTTCATGGCGACGCTTCATCGGGTTGAAATCATCAATCCGCGTCATTTGTCCATCAAATCAGGCCATTATGAGTCCAACGGAAAATGAGGGGATTCATGAGGGGTGAATTACTTCTTGAGGCCGGACGCCTTCTGGATGGCGTCGCCCATTTCCTTGGCCTGCGACTGGATCGCGGCCATCTGCTGTTGCACATATTCGGTCTGCAATTTCAGAACTTCCTGCACGTCCTTGGCGTGGACGAGCTTGTCGGCGAGATCGAGCGCCGCGCTGACATTGGTTTCAGCAAAGGTGATAGCCTTCTTGGAAGCGTCCTTCGTGCTGATCGAGGCGGAGCCGGTGGCGCCGTCTATCGTGTCGCTGGCCTTCTGGACCGCGCCCATGAAGCCCTCGAAGGCCTTGCGGGCCTGAGCGACGCTGCGTTCGGCGAAGTCACGCATTTCCGGCGGAATTTCATAGGGGCTTGCCATTGTCGTCTCCTGATGTCTGGTCCGCCGCGATCACGCGGTGACTCGCTTTCGAACCCACGCAAGCACGATAGCGCCAATTTTGGTGCGGCGCAATATTTTTGTGCATCGCACAATCGAATTAATCATGTTCCACACAAATGGCGCGTTTCGGCGCTGCTGGAATAGACCCGGCCCCCGCCCCACATTAAGATTTCGTTAAGCCTGTCTCTTGGCGGAGGATCAGGCTTGCGAGGAGGCCGGAAGCATAGGCGTCGATCAGGCGCGCCTGTTGGCGCGCGTCAGGAATAGTCCGGCTTTATGAGCACCCATTCAGTTGATCAGGCCGCCATGGCCGACGCCATTCAGGCTGCGCTCGCGGAGCCTTCACTGGCTTCCCTGAACGCCGGCGGAGCCCCGATTCTCGCCGCCAGCGGCGCGCCATTCGAGGTGGTTTGGGCGAACCCCGCCGCGCTGGCGCTGTTCGGGGCCAACGATCTTTCATCTCTGACGCAGCGACTGACGGACGCCGACGATCCGGGCGCGAAGCGTCTGACGGTTCTGGCCGGTTCCCTCCTGCCGGGCGCGGCGGCGCGTCTGGAGCGACTACGCTTCTTCATCGGCGGTCATGCGCAGATGCTCACCTTTCTGTGCCGGCGCACCGCTGGCGCGCAGCCCCTGTTCGTAACGGCGGCGCTCGGCGTGCGCCCTCAGGTCCGGGACGTTTCGCCCCCAGCCCCACCGGCCTTGGCCGCGACCGACACCCCGCACCTGACCATTGTGCCGCCCGCAACTGCGCCCCTGGATGCCGCAAACGAGCCCGTCGCGACGCACGCGGCCTTCATTGCGCCGGCGCCCCTCGCGATTGTTGGGACTGCTCACATCGTCGATACGGCGAGTCAGCCCGAACCCGTCACATCCGACGGCCTCGAGGCCCAAGATGCGTCCGTCGCGCCGGCCCCACCTTTGACCGACGCAGCTGTCGTCGAAACTCCGTCGGCGGATCGGATCGAAGACAATTCATCGCCGGTTACGGCAGACGCTGCTCCAGACTTTCCCGTCCGGACGATCAGGCCGTTCGCCGAAATCGCCGACGAAATTTCACGCCGTCCGCTCGGCCAGCGCCGCCTGCGCTTCCTGTGGCAAAGCGACGCCGAAGGCCGTTGGACCAGTATCGGCAACGAACTCCGCGCGGTGATCGGTGACAGCGTCGCCGGCCTTGCTGGCTCCGCCATTGGCGATAACGCGAGCTGCCAGCCGCTTGCCGACGCCGTCAGCGCCCGCAAGACGTTCAGTGGTGTGGAAGCATTGTGGCCCATAGACGGCGCAGCCGCCTCCGTCCCGGTGTCGTTCGGCGGATCGCCTGCGTTCGATCGCGACCGCAAATTCGAGGGCTTTCGCGGCTTCGGAATGGCGCATCTCGACCGTCTGGCCGAGCGCGAAATCGTCAGCGCGGATGAGCCGAGCCGGACTCTTGTGAGCGATGATGCGCGGGCGGATGCCCATGCGCGGGCCGACGAAACGCCTACCGAAACGCCTACGATTGCAGACATTTCGCATCCGACCAACCGAGAAGCGCCCGCAGAACTCGTCGCCGACGTTGTCGAAGAAGCCTCTGACGCAACGACGCCGGTGGAGGCCTCCATAGACCTCGGAAGCACAAGCGAAGTCGAGACCGAAACCGACGCTACCGGAGCCTCGCGGGACATCGGCGGCGACGGGAAGTCGGATGAGGTCGACGTTTTGGCAGGAGCAGTCGAGGACGTCGAAACGCCTAGCGACAACGCCTCGCCGATCGCGATGACGGCGGCCGATCCGTCGCCGCACGAAACGGAGCCTGTCGAAACGCTGCCGACCACCACGCCTGACGAGGCAATCCTTGCTGACGAGGACAGCGTCGAAACGCCCGTTGCGGAACCAACCGAGACGAACATCGTGGCGCCTGCCATGCCGGATGCGGCGGACGAACAGCCCGCGCTGAATCGCGGCGACAACGTCTTCCCGCTGCGGCCGATGCGCGGCCCGCCGCGCTTTCAGGTTTCGGCTCCGCCCATGACTGAACCCGCGCCAGAGCCCGTCGGGTTAGCGGGCGAACCGACGACTGCCGATGCTGTCGTGACGGATGCCGCGCCACCTGCGGCCGAGACGCCAATTGCGCCCAATTCCGTTCCGCCGCCCGGCGTTCTGCTGTCGCAATCCGAGCGTAACGCCTTTCGCGAGATCGCCCGCGCCCTCGGGGCGAAGGTGAAAGACGACGCCGCCCTCAAGGCGGAACAATCGAAAGCCGACTCCCGCGTGGAGACGCGCGCCAACACGCCTCCTCCGGAGCCACCCGCTCCGTCCGCCAGCGCTATCGAAGCCAAGCGCCGTGAGACCGAGGAAGGTCTGGCGCGCATCCGCGACCTGTTGCAGATCGCCAGCCGCAGCCAGAACTTCCCGACCCCGGCTGCAAACGAGCCTGTCGCGACGCCCACCGAAATCGCTCCGATCGAAGCAGTCCCGGTCGCGGCGGCCTCTCTCGCCTTGCCTGCAGCCGCAGCGCTCGATCCCGCATCCCTCGCCGCCAACGCCGGCGCGCTCGTCGACCGAATTCCCGTCGGGGTTCTGGTCAGCCGCGGCG
>CANJEY010000493.1 GCA_947472615.1 Beijerinckiaceae bacterium | reverse complement strand
TTTCGAGGACGAATTCGAGGACGAGCTGAACGACGACGAATATCGCCGTCCGGTTCCGCGTCGCCGCAACGATCCGCGCGAAGCCTCCTACGTGACGAACCGCCGCGCGGAGCGTCCCCGCGCCCGGCAGGAATACGACGACCGCCGCATCTTCGCCGACCCGGAAGCGCTGCTTGACGACGCCGTGAAGGCGTTTGAGCGCGGCGCGCGCAGGAACAATCTCGAGACGACCGCCGCGCTCGCCAAGGTGACGCGTCGTCTGTCGAGCATCGAGGCCGCGCTCGGCGATCGTCCCGACGAGCCCGCGCCCGACAACGAAGTGCATCGCGCGCTGGCGCGGCTGGAATCCCGCGTCGAGTCGATCAGCGGCCGCCAGCAACAGCAACAGCGGCCCGATCCGGCCGAAGCGGCGTTGCGCCCGCTCGACCAGAAGATCGAACGGCTCGCCAGCCAGATGCAGCCGCCGGAGCCCGAGCCCTCGCAGGACATCGCCCGCATCGAGGGCAAGCTCAATCGCCTGCTGCGCACACTGGATCGTCCGCAGCGCGCCGATCCACCGCCGCCGCCCCCGGCCCAGCCGGTCTACTACGCGCCGGAACCCGCGCCCGTCGCGCCGCCTCGGGCCGCGCCGCCGCGCGAAGCCCAGTATGATCGCACGCCCGCCGGTCCGCCCCGCACCCTGTCCGACGCGGTCGCCCAGATCGCCGAACGCCAGCGTGAACTCGACGCGCCCACGCCCGCCCCGAAGGCCGCGCCGCAACGCCCCCGCGCGCCGATGCAGCAGGCCTGGCAGCCGCCGGTTGCGGCGCCCGCGCCACAATACGCGCCGGTCTACGCGCCTGCCGCGCCCGAACCGCAGGTCTACGCGCCTCCCGCGCCGCAGGCCTATGTGCCCCCGACGCGTCGCCCCTACGAGCCGCCGGCCCCGGCCTACGCGCCGCCGTCGTTTGAAGCTCACCAGCCGGTCCGCGATTTCGAGCCGCCGGCTCCGCGCGCCTATGAGCCCCCGGTTCCGTCGCCGGTCGTTCCGTCGCCGCACGATTCCGAACTGAAGACCGAGATCGCCAATCTGGCCGCTCGCCTCGACGACATGCGCCGCGAAACGGCGCTGCGCGAGGCGCAGATGCGCCGCGAGGCGGCCCTGCGCGAAGAGCAACTCCGCAAGGAGGCCGAGCAGGCCCGTAAGGATGCCGACCGCCGCGCCGAGCAGGCGCGCATCGAAGCCGAACAGGCCCGCAAGGATGCGGACGCCCGCACCGAGAAAGCCCGCAAGGACGCCGATCAGGCGCGCCGCGACGCCGATCAGCGCGCCGAACAGGCCCGCAAGGAAATCGAGCTGCGCGCCGAGAAGCTCCGCAAGGACGTCGAGGACCGTGAGGCCCGTCTGCGCGAGGCTGAAGAACTGCGTCGCATGGACGCCGAGACGCGCGAGCAATTGCTGCTGCGCGAAGCCTCCGCCGGCGGCGATCCGTCCGCCGCCATCGACCGCGTGCGCGTGCTACCCGAGATCGAGGCGCTGCGCCGCCAGATTTCCGACATGAGCAAGGCCGTCACGGGCCTTGCGCCGCGCGAAGCCGTGTTCGCGCTCGAAACCGCGATCCGTGATCTGACCAAGCGCGTTGACGCGTCCCGCCGCGAGGGCGTCGGCGAACATGTTCTGGGTCCGGTCGACGATCTGCTGGCCGACATCCGCCAGTCGCTGTCGGATTTCGCGCCGCGCTCGACGGTCGACACGATCGCCACCGAATTGCGCGCGCTCGACGCCAAGGTGTCCGTCATGGGCTCCTCCGACGTCGACCGCTCCACGCTCAATCGCGTGCAGGAGCAGACGCAGGAAATCCGCAACCTGCTCGCCGCCGCCGTCGCGCATCCGCTGCCGCTGGAGAGCATCGAGCGGCAGATTTCGGCGCTCACCGACCGGGTCGACTTCCTCGCCGCTACCGGCGGATCGGGCAGCGCCGTCGGAGAGAAGGTCGTCGAGATCCGCAACAGCCTCGACAATTCCGCACCGCCTTCGCTGCTGCGCAAGCTCGAAGAGCGCATCGAATCCCTCGCCCACAAGCTCGACGACGCCGTGTCGCAGGCCGGCGCGAACGACCAGCTCGACGAACTGACCCGCCGCATCACCGACGTGCAGCAGACGCTGACGACGCGTCTCGACCGTCCGGCGCCGCCGGCCGTGAACGTGCAGTCGCTCGAAGCCATGATCCGCGATCTGGCGATCAAGATCGACGGCGCAGTGGCGCAATCGGGCGCGAACGATCAACTCGACGAGCTGACCAGCCGCATCAACGACGTACATCGCGAATTGTCGCACCGCGCGGCCGGCACGACGGTGCTGGCGACCGACACCGGCAATCTGGAGTTAATGATCCGCGAGTTGACCCACAAGGTCGACGAAGCGAGCCAGCCCTCTGACGACGGCTCCATGATCGGCGCGCTGCAGGCGCAGATCGAGCGTCTGGCCGAGCGTCTTGATCGCACCGACGTCAGCACCGGGTCCATCGCGGGACTCGAGAAGCTCGTCGGCGACCTGTTCCATCAGCTCGACGACGCCCGCACAGTCGCCATTCAGGCGGCCGAAAGCGCCGCGCATCAGGCTGCGCACGAAGTGCTGCGCGCCTCAGCCGGACAGGGCGCCGCCCGCGTGCCGGACTCGATCACGCAGGATCTGGCGCAATTGCGCAATCTGCAGGACTCGGCCGACCGTCGCGCCCACGCGACGCTCACCGCCGTCCACGAAACGCTGGAAAAGGTCGTCGACCGTCTGGCTATGCTCGAAAACGAGGTCGGCGAGGTTCGCACCGCCGGCGTCGCGCCACGCGCCGCCCGCTTCGAGCCCGAACCCATGCCGTCGTCCGCGCCCGAACCGCGCGCCCGCGAAAAGGCCGGCCTGACCGCTCCCGAAATGCCCGAGAGCATGCCGGAGTGGATGACCAAGCCGGACTTCCAGGACCCGCCGCGCCAGACGCGCGGGCTGCCCGATCTGGAGCCGCCGAAGCGTCAGATCGAGATCGGCGCGCCGCGCGCATCTGACGTCGCCGCCCCGCACGCCGGCTCCGCCGACGACATTCTGATCGAGCCGGGTT
>CANJEY010000492.1 GCA_947472615.1 Beijerinckiaceae bacterium | reverse complement strand
CGCTTCGAGAACTGGAAGCTGCGGCGGGCTTTCTTCTTGCCGTACTTCTTGCGTTCGACGACGCGCGAGTCGCGGGTCAGGAAGCCTTCCGGCTTCAATGCGGCGCGCAGTTCCGGCTCGAAATAGGTCAGCGCCTTCGAGAGTCCATGGCGCACCGCGCCAGCCTGCCCGGAGAGCCCGCCGCCCGCGACCGTCACGACGAGGTCGTACTGGCCGACGCGCTTCGCCACCACCAGCGGCTGCTGCACGATCATGCGCAGCACCGGACGGGCGAAGTAGACGGCGATGTCGCGGTCATTGACGGTGATCTTGCCGGAGCCCGGCTTGATCCAGACGCGGGCGACCGCGTCCTTGCGCTTGCCGGTCGCGTAGGCGCGGCCATACTTGTCAAGCTTCTGAACGTGCACGGGCGCGTCGGGAGCCGGCGTCGAAGTGGCGGCCTTGAGGTCCTGCAACGAGTTGATGGTCTCGGCCATTCTCAGGCGCTCCTGGCGTTCTTGCGGTTGAGGCTGGCGACGTCGAGCGTCTGCGGGTTCTGGGCGATGTGCGGATGATCCGGGCCCTTGTAGACGCGCAGGTTGCTCATCTGCTTGCGGCCGAGCGGGCCACGCGGGACCATGCGCTCGACAGCCTTCTCGACGATGCGCTCGGGATAGCGACCCTCGAGAATGAAGCGCGCGGAGCGCTCCTTGATACCGCCGATGAAGCCGGTGTGGTGGTAGTACATCTTCTGCTCGCGCTTGCGGCCAGTGAGCACCACCTTGTCGGCGTTGACGATGATGACGTGATCGCCGTCGTCGATGTGAGGCGTGAAGCTGGGCTTGTGTTTGCCGCGAAGATAATTGGCGACGATCGTCGCCAGACGGCCGACAACGAGGCCCTTGGCGTCGATGACGACCCACTTCTTCTCGACATCCGCCGTTTTGGTCGAATGCGTGTGTCCGAACATTTATCTTTCCCGATTGCTGCGGTTCACGCACGAACCGCCCGAAGGATGCGGGCTTATAGGATCGCGAGTCGTCAGTGTCAATGCGAAACGCCGAATAGGCCTGATGTCAGGCCCTAATTTGAATACGGTATCTAAATACCGTAAATCTGTGCGGCGATAAGCGCTTCCAGCCTCACATCTGCCGGAACCATTGGCGACCTGTAGCATTTTCCTGCCGCCAAACCGGAGATCCACCCATGGGCATTATCTGGACCATCATCATCGGCTTCGTGGCCGGCGTCATCGCGAAATTCATCACGCCCGGCGACAACGAACCGTCCGGGTTCATCCTCACCGTCATCCTCGGCATCGTGGGCGCGTTCGTGGCGACCTATCTGGGGCAGGCGCTCGGCTGGTATCGCGCCGACGAAGGCGCGGGCCTGATCGGGGCCGTGGTCGGAGCGGTCGTCGTGCTGCTCGTGTGGGGCGCGGTCGCTGGCCGCCGCACCACCACCCTCCCTTAAAAATCCGAGGTCCAAAATGTCCCGAGGCTTTCCATCCATGACGGCGCTGCTCGGCCTGCTGGCTGTGGCCGGCTACCAGAACCGCGACAAGATCGCCGAGATGCTCCGAGGTCAGGGCGGCGCTTCCACCCCCGGCCAGCCGGCCAGGTCGCCTGATGGCGGCCTGCTGGGCGGGCTCGGGGGATTGCTTGGGGGAGCTGGGGGCGCGGCGGGCGCCGGCGGCCTCCTCGGCTCCGGCCTGTCGGAACTGCTCGATCGCTTCCGGCAGAACGGCGCCGGCGAAAAGGCGGAATCGTGGATCGCTCCGGGGCCCAACCAGCCCGTAGCGCCGCACGAACTTGAAACCGCGATAGGGCCGGACATTCTCGATGAATTGGCTCAGCGCACCGGACTGTCGCGGACAGACCTGCTGGCGCGGCTATCGCGCGACCTGCCGCACGCGGTCGATCAGTACACGCCGGACGGGAAGCTCCCGGCCTGACGTCAAGCCGGTAATTGCTTCTCGCACCAGGCGGGCAGATCCTCGATCAGCCCGCCGAGATTTCCAGACGTCAGGAACAGCACGGCGTCGTCGGCGCGCAGCGTCGCGCCGATCGTCTCCAGCGCCGCTTCGCCCGTGAGGGCCGTCACCGGCGCGCCCGACGCTGCGATCCGGGCGACGATCTCGGTCTGCCCCACCTGCTCGTGCGTGCCCGCCCCCTGTGCGGCCGGCTCCCACACGAAGGTGCGGTCCACTCCGTCGAACACGTCGTCATACCAGTGCAGCGTCGCCCGATTGCGCCAGCTGAACGTATGCGGCTCGAACACGACGATCAGCCGCCGCGACGGGAAATGCTGTTTCATCGCCGCGATGGCGCTGCGCGCCTTGTCGTAGGATGAGCCGAACCCTTCGAACAGCGCCACGGAGGTTTTCTCCGACTTGCGATCGAGCCGCCTGCGAATGCCCCTGAAGCTCGCCATCGCGGCGGCGAACTGGTCGGCCGTCACGAGTCCGCGCGTCAGCAGGAAGGCCCCGACGCCCAGCATGTTCTCGATGTTGTGCAGGCCGAGTTGCCCGGTCTCGACAGTCACGACTGCCCTGCCCGCCTGGGTGATCGTGAAGCGCGTCCGCTCACCCCAAATGATGTCAGCGGCCTGCCAGTCGCCCTGCGAAATCCCGTAGGTGATGAGCGGCCGTTTCACGCTCGCCAGAAAGCGCCCGCTCAGCTCGCCGCCGGTGCTCGCCAGAATCGTGGCGTCGGGCGGAACCATGTCGATCAGCTTGCCGAACGGCTCCAGATAGGACTCGACCGTCGGGAAGACGTTGACGTGATCGTGCGCCAGCGGCGTCAACAGCAGATGCGCGGGATCGTAGAGCAGGAATTTCGAGCGGTCGTCGGTGTTGGACGCCGGATATTCGTCGCCCTCGACGAGAAACAGCTCGCCCTTGCCGACATGGGCGGCGCAGGGCGGCGAAAGCGGCGCGGCGCCGATCATCCATGTCGGATCGAGCCCGGCTTCCGAGAGGCAATGCGCCATCAGAGATACGCTGGTGGTCTTGCCGAACGAGCCCGCCACAACGACGGTCTCGCGCCCCTTCGCCAGCAGCGCCAGCACATCGGCGAACGACAGAATCGCCGCGCCCGACGCGAAGGCGGCGGCGACCTCGGAGT
>CANJEY010000491.1 GCA_947472615.1 Beijerinckiaceae bacterium | reverse complement strand
GGATGTTCCTCTGGTAACCGACTTGGCGCAGAACGAAGAGCAGCGGGCAATTCTGAACCTGGTTTTCGCGCGTCAGGAAATGGGGCGGCCATTCATGCTGCCGCCCCAGACGCCTCCGGCGATCGTCGCTCTCTTGCGGCGCGCATTCGACGCCACGATGCGAGATCCCGCCCTGTTGGCGGAGGCCGAACGACGTAAAATGGACCTCAATCAGCCGATGTCGGGAGAAGAAATACATGCGCTGATTGATCGACTGTACTTATCGTCGCCAGCCATCATCGAAAAGGCCGCCCACGCGGCTGGGCCGGGAGCTGGCTTGGGCGACTGAGAAGTACCATGAAAATGTTCTCTCGCTGCTATGGCAGTGCGACAGAAACCGCGGTCTTCAACTGGAGCCATCCCATTGGATAGATGCATTTTCGCCCAGAATACATCGCTGGGGAAAGCCATTTTTACTTTTTCCGCGTTCACATTAGGGCATCGGGTTAGCGCCTAACTGAAAGAGCGAAGGCGCGCAACGTTGGTTCGCGTCGGATGTGCGTGACGCTTGAGGAAGACTGGCCTAAACTCGTTGACGGATCCGCCAAAGCTTTGGGCCGGGGACGGACTTGATCGACGATTCTCTAAATGCGAACGTTTGCGGTGAGCTGGATCATGGATCGGGCGGCCGGAATCATCCTTCGATGGATTGTGACAGTCGTTAGCCTGATTTGCATCGGATACGCAATCTGGCGACTCGAAGGCGAACGTTCAGGTCTGACAATCGAACAGTTTCGTGTCGGCCAAACGCCGGCCACTCGCTACCAACTAACCGGAGGTGTGAAAGGCCCGGCCGTCGTTATTGTTCACGGCTTTGCCGGTTCGCGCCAGCTGATGGAGGCATACGCGTTGACGCTGGCGCGCGCCGGCTACGTCGCGGTGTCGTTCGATCTGGAGGGGCATGGACGCAATCCGACGCCTATGTCCGGCGACATATCGAACGTGCACGGTACGACTCAAATCTTGATGTCCGAAATTGGACGCGTAATAGAAGCCGCGCTTTCATCGCCTGGCGCGGATGGACGCCTCGCACTCCTCGGTCATTCCATGGCTTCCGACCTCATTGTCCGTCAGGCCATTCTCGACAAACGCGTTGCTGCGACAGTGGCGGTCTCGATGTTCTCGGAAGCCGTGACAGCCTCGGAGCCGCGCAATCTTCTGATGATTTCCGGCGAGTGGGAAGCGGCTTTGCGGCAAGATGCGCTTCGCAACTTGCAAATTGTCGTTCCGTCAGCGGTCGAGGGACAAACGATTGGCGACCCGTCCATTGGCTCCGGCCGTCGCGCCGTGGTCGGGCCCAATGTCGAGCATGTCGGCATTCTGTATTCGCCAACCGCGTTGGAAGAGGCGCGCACGTGGCTCGACGCTGTTTTCGGACGCGCGAACAGAGGGCCCGTTTCTGCGACGGGCGGTCCAATCGCTTTGTTGCTGCTCGGGATAGTTTTGCTCGCGTTGCCATTGTCGCAATTGTTGCCGGTTGGAACGACTAGGCCTGCCACTCCAACCCGCCGCACTTTCCTGATTTCGGTGGCGGTCCCAGCGGTCGCGACGCCGATCATTCTCTGCTTCGCAAATACACACTTTCTGCCCGTGCTGGTCGCCGACTATCTGGCTGCTCATCTGATGCTCTACGGCTTGATGGCGGTTTGGTTGATGAGATGGCAGGGCGTAAGGCTCGGTAGCGTCGGCTGGATTTCCGGTCTGGCGCTTGCCGCCTTCGGGATTTTCATCTTCGGTTCAGCCTTGGATCGCTATGTGGCATCCTTCTGGCCCATTCCATCGCGACTGCCGATTATCGCGGCCATAGCGGCTGGCGCCCTTCCCTACATGTTCGCAGATAGTCTCCTCACGGAGGGCGGGCGCGCCGCCCTGTGGCGTGTCTTCACCGCTCGTGGCGCTTTCATCCTGTCGCTGGGGGCGGCAGTCGCGCTTGATTTCAATCGGCTGTTCTTTCTCTTGATCATCATCCCGGTCATCGTCGCGTTTTTCACGATCTTCGGACTTTTGGGCGGCTGGGTCGGCCGCCGGACAGGCTCCGCCTGGGCCCCGGGGATCGGCTTCGGCCTGTTGCTGGCATGGGCGCTCGGCGTAACGTTTCCGATGTTCGTATCCGGTTGACCTTTGATTGAAGCGGGGTCTGCGAACCGGCCATGCATCTCGGACAGGCCGGCAAGAGCGCCGCCTTCCCGTTCAACCTGCACACAGCCGCCGAGGCGCGCGGCGCAACGCTGAAGATCGGCGACGCGATCCTGCTCGAAGGCGGGCGCCTCGCGGTGATGGACGATCCGCGCGTGAAAGAAGTGGCAACGCGCTACCCGGGACGTCCAGGCATTCAACAATGGTCAGATCAATGACCAGCAAACGGCACGGGAGGATGGATCATGTCCAGCATCGGAGTACGCACGCGCGCTGAAGCCTTTTTCGCGGTAGCAATTCTACTGACTGCCTCCGTCGGTGGCGCAGGCGGGGCAGAGCTTTACGAGGGCAAGACCCTCAGCCTCTTGGTCGGCTTCGATCCTGGCGGCATGGCGGACGCCGATGGCCGCACCGTCGCGCAATATCTGGGCCGACATATTCCCGGTTCTCCGAAAATCGTCGTGCAGAATAAACCCGGCGCAGGCGGCATCAACTCGATCAACTCCGCATTTCAGAATGGCAAGCCCGACGGGCTGACGATCTATCAACTCGCCAGCGCGCACATGTTGCAACAATTGTCAGGCTCGCCGGCTGTGCGTTTTAATCTGGCGGAGATGCCGGCGCTCGGCGGCTGGCTCAAGAGTTCGTATGTGTTGATGTTACGAGCCGACACACCCTACAAGTCGATCGACGCGATCCGCCATGCATCTGAGCCCCCCAAGATCGGAACGCAGGGGCTCGGCACAGGAACCTACGGTTACACGATCGGCTGGCAGCAGGCGCTTGGCATCAAGTTCAACCTTCTGCGCGGATACGAAGGCAACGAGCAGAACCTCGCACTCGAGCGCGGCGAGATCGACGGCCGCACCGACACGGTCGGGGCTATCATCCAGCGCAGCGACTGGCGGCAACGGCTTGTGGCCGTGGTGCAGAACGGTCCGGGACGACACCCGGCTATGCCGGACGT
>CANJEY010000490.1 GCA_947472615.1 Beijerinckiaceae bacterium | reverse complement strand
GGGCCTTTCCAGATCGAACGAGCCATGGATCAGCCCTTCTTGCTCTTGTGACGCGAGGTCACGATGAATTTGTCGGTGGACTTGTTCGTGCGGGTCTTCTTGCCCTTCGTGGGCTTGCCCCACGGAGTGACCGGATGACGTCCGCCCGAGGTGCGGCCTTCGCCGCCGCCGTGCGGGTGATCGACGGGGTTCATGACGACGCCGCGGTTATGCGGACGCCAGCCGAGCCAGCGGGTGCGACCCGCCTTGCCGATCGAGGTGTTCATGTGGTCAGGGTTCGAAACCGCGCCCACCGTGCCGTAGCACTGGCCGAGGATCAAACGCTGCTCGCCCGAGTTCAGACGAACGATCACATAGCCCTGATCGCGGCCGACGATCTGCGCATAGGAACCAGCCGACCGAGCGATCGCGCCGCCCTTGCCGAGTTTCATCTCGACATTGTGGACGATCGTGCCGACCGGCATGTTGGCCAGCGGCATCGCGTTGCCGGGCTTCACGTCAACTTGGTTGCCCGACACCACCTCGTCGCCGGGCGACAAACGCTGCGGAGCGAGAATGTAGGACTGCGTGCCGTCCGTGTAGGTCACCAGCGCGATGAACGCGGTGCGGTTCGGGTCGTATTCCAGACGCTCGACCTTCGCCGGCATGTTGTTCTTGCGGCGCTTGAAGTCGACGATGCGATACGTCTTCTTGTGGCCGCCGCCGCGAAACCGCACCGTGATGCGGCCGTGATTGTTGCGGCCGCCCGAGGACGACTTGCCCTCGGTCAGAGCCTTGACCGGCTTGCCCTTGTGCAGCTCGCTGCGGTCGACGATCACCAGTTGGCGCAGGCCCGGCGTGATCGGCTTGAATGTTTTCAGTGCCATGGACGTGATCCTCGAATCTTTCTCACAGCCCTGTCGTCACATCGATCTTGTGACCTTCCGCGAGGGTCACGACCGCCTGCTTGACATCGCCGCGCGAGCCGCGGTTTCCGCGGAAAACCTTGTTCTTGCCCTTGCGCAGCAAGGTGTTGACCGCCTCGACCTTGACGTCGAACAGCTTCTCCACCGCCGCCTTGATCTGCGGCTTGGTGGCGTCGCGGTGGACGCGGAAGACGACCTTGTTCTGCTCAGAGGCCATCGTGGCCTTTTCGGTGATGACCGGCGAAACGATCACATCGAAATGCCGAGCATCGGCGAAACGCGAAGCCTGACTCATTTGAAGCGCGCCTCCAGCGCATCGAGGGCCGCCTTAGTCAGCACGAGCTTTTCGCGACGGACGATGTCGTAGACGTTGATGCCCTGAACCGGCAGCACGTCGATCTGCGGAATGTTGCGGGCCGCCTTGAAGAAATTCTCCTGCGGCTCCGCGCCGTCGATGATCAGCGCGTTGCCGAGGCCGAGCTTGGCGAACGACGTCGCGAGAAACTTCGTCTTGGGCTCGGCCACTTCGGCCTTGTCCCAGATCACGATGCCGCCGCTGCGGGCCTTCGCGGACAGGGCATGGCGCAGCGCCAGAGCGCGAACCTGCTTGGTCAGGTCATGCGCGTGGCTGCGAACCTGCGGACCGAATGCGCGACCGCCACCGCGGAACTGCGGAACGCGAGCCGAACCGTGACGGGCGCCGCCCGTGCCCTTCTGCTTGTACATCTTCTTGCCAGTCCGCCAGATCTCGGCGCGGTTCTTCACCGCGTGAGTGCCGGCGCGGCGCTTGGCGAGCTGGTAGCGGATCATGCGCGCGATCAGATCTTCGCGCGGCTCCAGGCCGAAGATGGCGTCGTCGAGTTCAACCGAACCCGTGGAAGCGCCGTCGAGTGACGTAATGTCGATCTTCACGGCTCAGGCCTCCTGATTGGCTGCAGCGGGAGCCGCTTCGGCTTCCGGCATCCGGAAAGCGCCGGGCTGCGGGGCTTCTTTCGGCAGTGACTTCTTGATCGCGTCGCGAACGTAGATCCAGTTGCCGGCGGGGCCCGGAACGGCGCCCTCGACCAAGATCAGCCCGCGCGCAATGTCGGTCTGCACCACCTTCAGGTTCAGCGTCGTAATTCGATCGACGCCCATGTGGCCGGCCATTTTCTTGTTCTTGAAGGTCTTGCCTGGATCCTGACGTCCGCCGGTCGAACCGTGCGAACGATGCGAAACAGAGACGCCGTGGGTGGCGCGCAGGCCGCCGAAGTTCCAGCGCTTCATCGGACCGGCGAAGCCCTTGCCGAGCGAGGTGCCGGTGACGTCGACGAACTGGCCGACGACGAAGTGGTCAGCGGTGATCTCCGCGCCGACCGGAATAAGCTTGTCGTCCGGAACGCGGAATTCCGCCAGCTTCAGCTTCGGCTCGACCTTGGCGATCGCGAACCGCTGCCGCTCGGCCTTCGGAACATTCTTCACCTTGGCGCGTCCGATTCCGACCTGAACCGCCGAGTAGCCGTTCTGCGCCGTGGTCCTGTGGGCCACGACCTGACAGCCCTCAACCTTCAGAACGGTGACCGGCACATGTTCGCCTGCGTCTGTGAAGACGCGGGTCATGCCGACCTTCTGCGCGATGACACCTGACCGCATGTTACGTTTCCTTCAAGGCGCTTTCCAACGAAGAGGCGCCCGGTTCAATCCTGATCTCAGAGCTTGATCTCGACGTCGACGCCTGCCGCGAGATCGAGCTTCATCAAAGCATCGACCGTCTGCGGCGTCGGATCGACGATGTCGAGCACGCGCTTGTGGGTACGAATCTCGAACTGCTCGCGCGACTTCTTGTCGACGTGCGGCGAACGGTTCACCGTGAACTTTTCAATCTGCGTCGGCAGCGGGATCGGACCACGCACCTGCGCGCCCGTCCGCTTCGCGGTCGACACGATCTCCTTGGTGGAGGCGTCGAGAACGCGGTGGTCGAACGCCTTGAGGCGGATCCGGATATTCTGGCCGTTCATTGGTTGATCCCCTGTACGCCCGGCGGAAGCGGACTTCCGCCGGCCGAACCTGCCTGATTACTCGATGATGCTGGCGACGACGCCTGCGCCGACGGTGCGACCGCCTTCACGGATGGCGAAGCGCAGCTTCTCTTCCATCGCGATCGGAACGATCAGCGTCACTTCCATCGACACGTTGTCGCCCGGCATCACCATCTCGGTGCCTTCCGGCAGCGTCACGATGCCGGTCACGTCCGTCGT
>CANJEY010000489.1 GCA_947472615.1 Beijerinckiaceae bacterium | reverse complement strand
TGCTGCGCATGCGCTTCGGCATCGGCATGAACACCGATCACACGCTCGAAGAAGTCGGCCAGCAGTTCAGCGTCACCCGCGAACGCATCCGGCAGATCGAGGCGAAGGCGCTGCGCAAGCTGAAGCACCCCAGCCGTTCGCGCAAGCTGCGGAGCTTTCTGGACAACTAAGTCATCGCGATGCCGACGATCTCGTTCTTCTACGGCATCGCGATCCAGATGTTCTTCGACGAGCATAAACCGCCGCATTTTCACGCGAGCTACGTTGGGTCAAAAGCGCTGATCCGAAGTTTCCGACGGCGAGATCATTCAGGGGCGATTGCCGAAAGTCGCGGCGCGGCTGGTGCGGGACTGGGCCGAATTGCGGCGCGCGGAATTAATGGACAATTGGCTCCGCGCCGTGAATCATGAGCAGATCGAGCGCATTGCGGGATCCGACGATGCCGAATGACTTTCCGATGGTCGAGGTGGCCAGCGTCAAGCCGCTTGGCGGCTTTCGTCTACGGCTGCGATTTTCGATCGGGCAGGAAGGCGTCCGCGATTTCACGGAACTCGTTGGCCGGCAGGGCAGAATGCTGGAGCCGTTGCGCGACGAGACGTATTTCCAGCGCGTTTTCATCGAAGCCGGCGTTCTCACATGGCCAAATGGCTTCGATCTCGATCCAATCAATCTCTATATGCAGATGCGCGACGAGGGGCTTTTGGCTCCAGCGCTCGCTGCTGAATGAAACTCGAACTCCAGCGAGCCTCCCATGTCCTTCCTCTCCAAACTCTTCGGTCTCGGCGGCGGCGGCAAGGCGGCTGAGGAGCCGGCTGCGCCCGAGCAGGAGCACAATGGCTTCACGATGCGCGCCACGCCCTTCCAGCAGGAGGGCCGCTGGCAGGTGTGCGGCGTCATCGTGCGCGAGGTCGAGGGCGCGGTGAAGGAACACAAGTTCATCCGCGCCGACAGTTTCGGCTCGCGCGAAGAGGCGACGGAAATGTCGTTCTTCAAGGCGCGCCAGATCATCGACCAGCAGGGCGAACATCTGTTCAGGCAGTAACCCGACCGGAGTAAGAATGGCCTCCGCAACGACTCTCGACTCCGCCGAACCGCGCGGCGATCTCACCGTCCGCACCATCGCCATGCCGGCCGACACCAACGCCAACGGCGACATCTTCGGCGGCTGGGTGCTGTCGCAGATGGATCAGGCCGGCGGCATCGCGGGCGTCGAGCGCGCCGAGGGCCGCGTCGTCACCGTGGCGCTCGATGCGATGCAGTTCATCCGCCCCGTGAAAGTCGGCGACGTTTTGTGCGTTTACACGGAAGTCGAGCACGTCGGGCGCTCGTCGATGCGCATTCATGTCGAGGCGTGGGCGCGTCGCTTCATGACGCATGTGCGTGAAAAGGTCACGGACGCCACATTCACGTTTGTGGCCATCGGCGACGACGGAAAACCTCGTCCCATCCCGCGCGAAGCAAAATAGCGCGCGGCCTCAATCTCTTGCGAATAACCTGTGGGTCGCAACGCGCCGCGCGGCGTCGATGTTTCTGCAATCGCGTCAATCATTCGGACACCAAGGTCGAATTGAATTGACCGGATTCGTATCCCGTTAACCGCCGTTTACCCTCTGACTGCCATGAGATTAGGCAGATATGGCGTCTCATATTCTATGCAGTTCATTCAGAAATTGATTTTGAGGGTAATCATCATGGCGTCGCTTTCCGGATTCGGCCAGCGTTTCGCAGATTTCAGGCGAGCGCACGGCGGACAGGTCTCCGTCTTCTTCGCGTCAATCGCAATTCCCACACTCGTCATCATCGGCAGCGCGGTCGATTTCTCGCGCGCCACCGGGATCAAGTCGCGCGTGCAGGTGGCGACAGATGCCGCCGCGCTCGCCGCTGCACAGACCACATCGGGCGCGCTCGCCGACGCGCAGGCCGCCGCCAACAAGGCATTCGCGGCGAACTATGGTTCCGCGGCCGGGACCGCCAGCGTCGTCATCAGCCAGATTTCCGGTTCCGCCGGCGGCTGGCACGCGGAAGGCACCGTGAACCTGCCGACCGCCTTCATGAAGCTCGCCAAGATCGACACGCTCGACATCAAGGCCGTCTCGGAAGCGAGTTCCTTTGCGGGCGGCGGCGCCATCGAGGTGGCACTGGTGCTCGACAACACCGGCTCGATGTTGAACGACATGACCTCGCTGAAATCAGCGGCCGCGACTCTCGCAAACAAGCTGTTTGACGCGGCTCAGAACAATCCGAACTTCCGTATGTCGGTCGTGCCCTTCGTGGCCTCCGTCAATCCGGGCCTCGCGACGATCACCGCCAACGGCAATGCGATGGTCGATACAAATGCGAAGTCGCAATACAACGGTGAGGGTCTTGGCCGCTGGGCGTGGATCGCCACCAACATCGTCAGCGGCACGAAGGAATGCGTCCCCACATGGGGCGGCGGCGGCGGCGGAACCTGGGTCGATCCCGGCACGGGCGGCGGCGACAAGAAGTCCGAGATCAACATCTTCGAACCGCTGACGAAATTCGGCTACGAGCTGCTCGGCATCACGTCCGCCCATGCTCAGGCGACGCCGAACACCAAACCGGTTCTGTCAGGCACGACCTATACCGGCACGGCGCCGCACGGCGGCGACGGCCAGTTCGTGCCGAACGGATTCACCGTCTATGGACCCGGCGGCAAAGGCGCGGACAACAACAACAAGGGCTGCCTCTGGCTGCAGAACCCCGGCGTCATCAGCAATTACGACATGTTCAGCCGCATTCCGAGCAGCACGGTCTCCGGCACGTCGTACAACGGCTGGAAGGGCTGCGTCGAAGCGCGTCCTGCGCCCTACGATATCAGCGACGACGCTCCGACCTCGGCGACGCCGAACTCGCTGTTCGTACCCTATTTTGCGCCCGACGATGGCGACGCCTTCGACACGAGCTGGGTGCCGGCGTTCAACAACAATTACCTGCCGGACGGCTATCTCGATCCGTCGGCGAGCGCGTCGTCCACCAACAAGATCCTCGCCGACCCGACGAACAAGAGCCCGTCGCGTCCGTGGAGCATGAAATACGACCTGTGGATGCGGCAGTACAATCTGCTCAAGTACAACGCCACCAACAAGGCCGACATCAAGGACTATTACGACTCGCTCGGCAACCACATC
>CANJEY010000488.1 GCA_947472615.1 Beijerinckiaceae bacterium | reverse complement strand
CGGCGGTGGACTTCTTGCCGTCGTACATGATCGAATTCATGAACTTCGCGACAATAAGATCACCGAACTTAGCGTCCGGAATAAACTCGCGCTTTTCGGCTCTGTGGCGGCGGGACATCGCGGGCTCTCCTTACTTCGGCCGTTTCGCGCCGTACTTGGAACGGCGTTGCTTGCGGTCCTTGACGCCCTGGGTGTCGAGGACGCCGCGCAGAATGTGATAGCGGACGCCGGGAAGATCCTTGACGCGGCCGCCGCGGATCATGACGACCGAATGTTCCTGAAGGTTGTGGCCTTCGCCGGGGATGTAGCCGATGACCTCGAAGCCGTTGGTGAGACGCACCTTGGCGACCTTGCGGAGCGCGGAGTTCGGCTTCTTCGGCGTCGTCGTGTAGACGCGCGTGCAGACGCCGCGCTTCTGCGGGCAGGCCTGCATGTGGCGGGCCTTTTCGCGGTAGGTCTTGGGGTGCCGCGGCTTGCGGATCAACTGGCTGATCGTCGGCATTCTCAGTCCTTCACGAGACGGAACGAGGAAACATCGGATGAACGGGCGGGACGCGAGGGTTCCGCAAGCTCGAATTCGTGGCGCGACTACGCGCATAGACAAAAGCACGCCACGGCCCTGATCGGGCTGCGGCGTAGCCGTGCAGAGGACCAGGCACATGAGCGCCGGGTCTTGCCTCATTGACCGACACAGCCCTTTCGAGCCATCCCGGACGAAACCTTGCGGTCTCGCATGACCTTGAAGTCGCGGTGAGGCCGAAAGCGTTTAGGTTCCCGTGTCCTGGACGTGTCGTCCGGGAATGCCGAACCTACTGCCTTTCGTAGAGTGCGCGGTTTCTAGCCGCCATGTTCCCGGGCGTCAAGCCCTTCCCGCCGCAAATTTCGCGGGAATTGAGATTCCATGGTCAATTCGCCAATGGAGCCGCGTCCACCAGAAGAAAAGCCTTCAGAAGCTGGCGGGCGTTCCGCGAACCGCCGGGAAACGCGACCGCGCGAAAGGCCAGACGGACGGCGCCGACCTCGAGAATCGTCTCCACGCCATCTCCGCCGGAAAGCGCGTCGCCAATAATGCGGGCGAGCGCCCGGTTGACCCGGGTCGAATCATCGAGGCCCTCGTCTCCGAGCAGGTGACCGGCCCGGACCCGTAGCAGTCCCGCCGTCAGCCGGCGCGCTGCGCTCGTGAGGTGGAGAATTTCTCCGCTCCCGCCCAGCAGGATCGCCCCCTGCCCCGTCGCCTCGAACGCGTCGGCCACGCCCCTGGCGCGGGCCCCCTCGAGCAGCGGCGCGAGTTCTCCGACAATGGCGGCGTCCTCGAACTGGCCTCCACTCGCCGCGCCTGGCGCGACGTCGCGGGCTGGGCGGTTCGGGAGATGGATGATCGTCATGACTTGCCCCTGTATGGCGCCTTTATGTCTTGCGCCGCGTTCCTCATCGCATCGGCCGGTCCAGCAAGCTGTGCGCGGGCGCACATGGCCGTCAGCCGATCACGATGTGGAACGTTACCCTCTACGGTCCGGCGAAATCATGACCCAATGCCGGCGACCGGAGGGCATGCGGTCGCCACCGCACCATAATCCCTGGATCGGGCGGTAGGCAGGCGGCCCACAACCCGGTCCGGTTGAAGCGCACCATATGATTGAGGAAGAAAGCGTCGGCGGTCGCCAACCCGTGGCGCGAGCCATACCGGGCACGCAGGGCCCCAGGACGGCTGCGCGCGGGTGGCTTGACACGGCATGATCGCAATCACGCCCGGCACCTCACCCCATGCGCCGCCCGCGCGTGCGACCGCGCTTCGCCACAGGAATCGCCGGGTCCGTGTATGACTTTCGATTCGAGGCTGGCGACCCTTCCGGCCCACCGAAAGAAAAAGCCGGGCGCGAGGCCCGGCTATCTCACGGCGACAATGATGTCGCGATCAGTATTTCGCCACGACGGCGACCTTCGGATCGTCCCAACGGTAGTTGAGGGAGAAGGATACGATATCGACATGCGCGCGGCTGGTCCCGGTGAAGGGCAAGACGCCGTTGAAGGACGGATTGCCGGCCACGATGTTGACCGCGCCGCTCTTGCCGAAAATATGAGCGTAGCTGGCGTCGATGCTCAGCTTGTCGTTGATCTTGTAGCTGGCGCCGATCGTCGTCCAGATACGATCGCTGTCGGGCAGGCGCGCGCCGCGGGTCACGTCGGTGATGGGCGATTGTTCATAGCCAAGGCCGGCGCGAAGCGTCAGGTTCTGGTTCCACTTGTATTCCGCGCCAATCGAGCCGTACCAGGCGTCCCGATAGCTGAAATTAAGCGCGAGTCCGGCCGGGCAGCCCGCCAGAGCCGGGAAAGGCGCCGGGGAGGTGATGCAAACCGGGAAGCTGTTGAAAATGCCCCAGTGCGTCCACTCGAAGCCGGCGAGCGCCGTCCAGTCGTTATTGATGCGTTGTCGGATGCCCACCGTGACCATGTCGGGCAGCTTGATGGAGCTGCGGATGCCGTAGGAGCCGCCAATCGCCGCGGCGGCGGGCAGGCCGCCGACGGCCGCGTCGTTGATGAAGGTTCCAGTGAGGTTCTGCTTCACCTGCGAACGGTAGCCGATGCCGATTTCCGTGCCATCGATCGGCGTCAGGGTCGCGCCGAGCGTGAAGCCCCAGCCCCACGATTCGCCCTTCAGGGCGGCGTTCGCCGCGCCCGGCAGGATGCCTTGCGCCGAATTGAGGCGAACCTTGAAATGCATCGCCTGCACGCCGACGCCGAACGACAGCATGTCGTTCACCTTGAAGGCGATCGTCGGATTGATGGCGGTCGAGCGCACTTCCGACGTGCGGGCGTAAACCTGGCCGGCCCAGTTGGTCGCCGGCTTGGTCGCGAGGCCGAATGGCGCGTTGATGGCGAGACCGAACCAGATCTGCTCGTTGAACTGATAGCTCGCGTAGGAGGCCGGCAGCAGCGTCGGCAGTCCCATGTTGCCGGACGCGCCAAAGGCGGCGGTCGGCGTCGTGGCGGATGGCGTGATATGCGCCGAGGGGAACAGGATTGACGCGCCCCAGGTGCTGTTCCAGCCCTTGTACTTGGTCAGCGTCGCCGGGTTCCAGAACATCGAGGAGATGCCGCCCTCGCCCGCCGCGACGCCGGCGAAAGCCGCGCCCTGCGCCAGAGGGCTCTGCTCGCGCAACGCG
>CANJEY010000487.1 GCA_947472615.1 Beijerinckiaceae bacterium | reverse complement strand
TGAACGACCTCTCGTTCATGGTGACGGGCGCCTACGGCAAGCCGCTGGCGAAATCCTTCGGCGCGCCGATCCGGTTGCACACGCCGTGGAAGTACGGGTTCAAATCCATCAAGTCGGTTGTGAAGGTGAGCTTCACCGACCAGCGTCCGAAGACGTTCTGGGAGGCCTCCGGCCCTTCAGAATACGGCTTCTGGGCCAACGTGAACCCGCAGGTCCCGCACCCGCGCTGGAGCCAAGCCACCGAGGAAATCCTCGGCAAGGGCGAGCGCCAGCCGACACAATTGTTCAACGGCTACGCGGAATACGTGGCCGATCTGTACAAGGGGCTGGAGAAAGAGAAGCTGTGGATGTGAGGGGCTTGGCAGGCCGAGCCCTTTGGCGGCGCTCCTCAGGATAAAGCCTTGCGGGTTTGCTGTGCGCGCAAAGGCCCTCATGCTGAGGAGGCGCGTAGCGCTGTCTCGAAGCACGAGGCCGATTTCGGCAGATAAGTTCCTGAGTCCCAGTCGGGCTCACTTCGCCTTGTAAGGCCCCAGTTCCTTCACCGCCCAGTCGAGGAAGCTCGTGTCGACCACCTTCTCGACCGTCACCGGAACCTCGATCAGCTTCTGCGCCTGAAAGAACCCGAGATCTTCCTTCATGCTCGGCAGGTCGAGTTCGCCGTTGGGATCGCAATAGGCGATGACGAACGAGCGATAGACGGCCGGGTTCTTGATCGAGCCGTATTCGGCGAGGATCGACACGATTTCATCGCCCTTCGGGCCGGGCAGGAAATTGCCGTCCGGCGCCAGCGCATCGTTGTGGTCGCGCACGCCGCGCAGAAAGGCCCGCATGAACTTGCGCGCCACCTCGGGGCGCTCGCTGGCGAACTTGCCGCTGTACAGCACCACCGCCACCTGATGGCGTGGATAGACGTCGTAGTCGTTGGCGATCGGCACAGCGCCCGTCACCCGGATGGCTTCCGTGACGGTCGGCTCGGCCGGACTCGCCACGTCGATGGCGCCGTTCTGCAACGCCGCGATCTGCTGCGGAAAGCCGAGATTGACCAGCGTTACGTCGTCAGGCTTCAGGCCGGCCTTTTCGAGAAACTTGTCCATCACGGTCGAGGCCGACGTGCCGGCCGCCGAAATGGCGATCTTCATGCCGCGCAGATCGGCCAGCGACCGCACCTTGCCCGAATCGTAGAGATCCTTGCGCACCAGCAGCTTCTGGCTGCCGCGGCCGGTGACGTTCTTCGACTTGTCGGAGACGATGCGGATGTCGATGCCGCGTCCGACCGCATTGAAGAGCGCAGCCGATGGAGCGCCGCCGCCGACATCGAGTTCGCCCGACGCAAAGGGCGTGATCATCCTCGCAGCGGAGTCGAACGGGATGAAGTTCACCTCGATCCCCTCGGCGCGGAAGTAGCCCTTCTTGTCGGCGATGAAGAAACCCACGTCGGTCGCGGCGTTGGGGATGCCGAGATTGACCTTGTCGGCTGCGGACGCGACCGACGCCACAAGGCTGGCCGCCACGAGACCCCCCAGCCAACACCGCAGGCGCATGTTTCACTCCAGTCTGAATCAGTTGACGGAGCAAACCACGAAACGAACCGCTGCGCTAAACGAAAAAAGGCCGGACATTTCTGTCCGGCCATGACTCGTCCTGGCGAACGAGCTTTCCAGAGGGGAACGGCTTTCGGAGCGTCCCGACCGCGCCGGAAGGGAAAGGGCGCGGCTCGCTCCTGAGCCACGCAAACTATCCCGCTGCGCCGCAAAACCTACAATCGCGGGTTTCGCATATGTGCCATGCGCTGCGGGCGTAAGTTCAGTAATGAACTGAAACGGCTGCGTTTCCGCCGCTCAGAAATCCCAACGCTGCGCGTTCGCGACGAGGAAATCCCGGAAAACCCGCACGCGCGCGACGTTCTTCAGCTCCTCGGCGAACACCAGATAGCATTCGAGTTCCGGCATATCTGCCTGCGGCAAGATGCGTGTGAGCGAGGAATCCGTGCCGGCGAGATAGTCGGGCAGAACCGCGATGCCGACGCCGTTCTGCACCGACCGGCGCAGCGCCGTCAGATTGTTGATCACCAGAGCCGCCTGCCGGGGATTGCGCGCGTCCCGCCCCGCATGCTGCAGCGAATTGATGTTCTGTAGGTAGTGCGCGGCCGAGACGCCGTAGGCCAGCACCCGGTGATGATCGAGCTCTTCCAGCGTCTTGGGCATGCCGTACTTCTTCAGATACCCGGCCGACGCATAGGCGTGGAAGTGCATCGTGAACAGCCGGCGGCGGATCAAGTCCGCCTGCACGGGTTCGCGCACCCGGATCGCCACATCGGCCTCACGCATGGCGAGATCGAGCTCGTCATCAGACAGGATCACGTTGAGGCGGATGTCAGGATAGAGCTCGAGAAACTCGCCGAGGCGCGGCGCAAGCCAGTTGGTGCCGATGCCGACTGTCGTGGTGACCTTCAGTTCGCCGTGCGGCCGCTCGCGATTGTCGCTGAGCCGCAGGCGCGTCGCCTCCAGCTTCTGCACCACGTCCCGCACCGTGCGCAGCAGCGTGTCCCCCTGCTCGGTCAGGATCAGCCCGCGCGCGTGCCGGTGGAACAGCGGCGCCTGCAGATCGGCTTCGAGCGCCCCGACCTGCCGGCTCACCGCCGACTGGCTGAGCCCGAGCGTTTCGCCGGCGTGGGTGAAGGAGCCCGCCTCCGCGACAGCATGGAAAATCCGCAGCTTGTCCCAGTCCAACCCAGCCTCCCGTCACACGGCGAGCGGGCATTGAGCCTCTGCGCGCCTCCGGACCCTATTCTGCCGCAGAGCGGTTAGCCGTAGCATGTTCCGCCGCCTGCGCGGTCAGCCAGCGCTCGGCTTCGAGCGCCGCCATGCAGCCCATGCCGGCGGCCGTCACCGCCTGCCTGTAGATGTCGTCGGTCACATCGCCCGCAGCATAGACGCCCGGAATATTGGTGGCGGTCGAGTCGGGCGCGGTCTTGATGTAGCCGTTCGGCTTGATCTCGAGCTGACCGCGGAACAGATCGGACGCCGGCGCATGGCCGATCGCCACGAACACGCCATCGACCTTGCGCTCCTCGATCCGGCCGGATTTCAGATGGTTGAGGCGGACATGCGTGACGCCGGGCGGGTTCTGTACGCCGCAGATTTCCTCGATCGCCGTATCCCAGATCACCTCG
>CANJEY010000486.1 GCA_947472615.1 Beijerinckiaceae bacterium | reverse complement strand
GTGGACTTCACGTCCACCACGAATTGCGCGCCCGGATAGAGCTTCGACAGGTCGCGCGCCAGCATGACGCCGATCTTGTCGGCGAAGATTTCCTCGCCGTGATTGTCGACCACGCCGCAGCGGTCGCCATCGCCGTCGAAGCCGAGGCCCACGTCCGCGCCGCTCTTGCGCACGGCGTCCGCCATGGCGTGCAGCATTTCCATGTCTTCGGGGTTCGGGTTGTAGTTCGGGAAATTGTAGTCGAGCTCGCAATCGAGCTTCACCACCTCGCAGCCGAGCGCTTCCAGCATGCGGGGCGCGAAGGCGCCGGCCGTGCCATTGCCGCAGGCCGCCACAACTTTGAGCTTACGGGTGAGCTTCGGGCGCTTCAGCAGGTCGCCGATGTAGAGATCGGGGAAGTTTTCGACGAACCGGTAGGAGCCGCCGTCGGCGTAGCGGAACTTGCCGCCGAGCACGATCTCCTTCAGGCGCGTCATCTCGTCCGGCCCGAACGTCACCGGGCGCTGCGCGCCCATCTTCACGCCGGTCCAGCCGTTATCGTTGTGGGAGGCCGTCACCATTGCGACGGCGGCGCAGTCGAGCGCGAACTGGGCGAAATAGGCCATCGGCGACAGCGCCAGCCCGATGTCCTGCACCTTGACGCCGCCCGCCATCAGGCCGGTGACGAGCGCGTATTTGATCGAGGCCGAATAGGAACGGAAATCGTGGCCGGTCGCCAGCTCCGGCTTCACGCCCATTTCATGCAGCAGCGTCGCGAGGCCGAGCCCCAGCGCCTGCACGCCCATCAGGTTGATTTCCTCGCCGAACAGCCAGCGCGCGTCGTATTCGCGGAACCCGGTTTCCTTGACCATCGGGCCGGATTCGTAGGCGTAGGTGTTCGGCTTCAGGGACCGGGCGGGCGTCGGATAGGTCATGGGCGGCCTTCTGGGGACACGGGATGTGGCCCCATATGCCAGCATTGGGATTAATTTTCGTCGAATGCTGGCGGGTCTGGCGGCCAATGCGGGACGCCCACGCCTTCCCTCCCCTCAGGGGAGGGTCAGGGTGGGGTCCACGCCCCGGATCGCGACAAGGAAAGCCCCACCCCAGCCCTCCCCTCCGGGGAGGGAGGCGATCGGAGCCCCGCCCTACTTCAACAAATACCCGAACTTCTGCCGCGCCAGCTTGCGCATTTCCGGCGGCGGCTGGTTCACCTTCGGGTATTTGTCCTTCCAGTAGAATGGCTTGCAGGCGTCGATGATGGCGCGGCTTGAGGTGAAGTCGCCCTTGGCCTTGCGCTCGGGTTCGATGCGCGGATCGAGCGGCGTCGACCAGGCGTTGGTGATGAAGTCGATCGAGGTCGCCGGATCGGAGCGCGTCAACACCGCCCACATCACCTCTTCGAGGCTCGACACGTCGATGTCCTCGTCCACCACGATGATGTAGCGGCCCGCATAGGCGCCCGCATGGCACATGGCGGCGATGTGGCCGGCCTGTTTGGAATGACCGCCGTAGCGCTGCTTGATCGAGACGGCGAGCAGCAGTCGCGCAGTGCCGATCTCGTGCGCCCACGCCGCCACCACGTCCGGCACGCCGGCCTTGGTGATGTTTTCGCGCAGCAGCGCCGAGCGGGTCAGCGCCCGATAGCGCGCCAGTTCATCCGGCGGGCGCTGCGGCACACAGCCGAGCAGGATCGGATTGTTGCGGTGATAGATCGCCTTGATGTCCATCACCGGCTCGTCGCGCACGTCCGAGCCATAATAGCCGAACCATTCGCCGAACGGCCCTTCGGCCTTCACGTTGCCGGGCTGCACGAAGCCCTCGATGACGATTTCGGCGTGCGCCGGGATCGGCAAGCCGGTGATCGGCGCCTTGACCAGCTCCATCGCCTTGCCGCGAATGCCGCCGATGACCTCGTACTCGCAGATCCCGTAAGGAATTTCGCTCGATCCCATCAGGAACGACATCGGATCGCAGCCGAGCACGATGGCGACCGGCATCGGCTCGCCGCGCTTCTCGTATTTGTCTCGCATGATGCGACCATGCTTGCCGGGGGAGATGTAGAAGCCGACCGACTTTTCGTCGTGGATCATTACCCGGTAGGTGCCGCAGTTCACCCAGCCTTCTTCGGGGTCGCGGGTGACGTTGAAGCTGCCGGTGCCGATGTAACGGCCGCCGTCTTCCGGGTGCCACATGGGCGTCGGAAACTTGGTGACGTCGATCGCGTCGCCGGTGATGACGTTCTCGAAGATCGGGCCGTCGTTGACGAATTTCGGCTCGATGCGCTTCAGGTCCGCCATGTAATTGAGGCGGAACGCCTCGGAGAGTTCGAGCTTGTTCAGATGCGTCGGGAAGCCAAGCGTCATCTTCTGCCGGTCGCCGCCGAAGAAGTTCACCAGCACGCGGCTGCCCGGCAGGGTGCCGGGAATGTCGGTGAAGATCACGCAGGGCGCGCCTTCTTCGTGCAGGATGACCTCGGACGCCATGCCGATGTCTTCCTGCCATGACAGGCCGGGCGCCTCGCGCACTTCGCCGAGCTTGGTGGCGAGGTCGATCCACTCGCGCAGGTCGGTGTAGCGCAGGTCCGCCTTGATGTCGGAAATGTCGTCAGCCATCGTCAAATCCTCAAATGGTCAGGACTTTGCTCAGATCAGCCCGGCGTCGCGATAGGCGGCAAGCGCGCCCGGATGCAGTTTCACGCCCTCGAATTCGAACGCCTTCGCGCCCTCGGTCTTCAGCGGCTCGAACAGGTCGGCGAGGCCGGTGTAGAGCGCGTTGAGCTTCGCCAGTTCGTCGGCGCCCGCGTAGCAGACAGCGGCGACCTTGCGCACCATATCGGCGTCAGCGCGCGCATGCGTCACCAGCACGTTGACGACGGCCGGCTGCGCCACGTCCTCAGTGAGGCCGCGCAGTGCGCCCTTGCGCATGATGGTCTTGCGATAGATCGGGCATTCGCGCAGCACGGTTTCGAGATCGGCCGGCGCATAGGGCACGACCTTGATGTCGGCGCGCGCATCGAGCGCGGTCATCACGCTGTTGGGTATGGGGCATTGCAATTGCGCGTCAATCTCGCCCTTCGCCAGCGCGTCCGCTCCCGAGGCGAAATCGAGATAGACGGGCGTGAACTGATCGTAGCCGATCTTCAGGGCGCCGAAGAGCGAACGCGCGTGCTGGGCGACGCCGCTCATCTCCGG
>CANJEY010000485.1 GCA_947472615.1 Beijerinckiaceae bacterium | reverse complement strand
TGGCGGACCGCAAGCCGTCGGAGAGCAGATTGAAAGCGATCGAGGTGATGAAGATCATGACGCCGGGGAGAACTGCCACCAGCGGATTGGCGTAGATCGCGGCCCTCAGCGTGTTGAGCATCAGCCCCCACTCTGCATCGGGCGGCCTGACGCCAAGGCCTAAAAATGACAGGCCTGACGCGAGAATCATCGAAACAGAGATGAGGCTGGTGGCGAAGACGAAAATCGGCGCCAGAACATTGCCGAGCACCTGCTCCAAAATGATTCTGTATGCTGGCGCGCCTGAAGCGCGCGCGGCCTCAACATAGTCGAGCCGGCGGACTTGCGTGGTTCCGCTTTCGGCGATGCGCGCGATTTGGGGAATGAACACGACTGTCAGCCAGACAAGCGTATTGGTCAGACCCGAACCGAGCGCGCCCGACAGCGCCACGGCGAGCAGAACTGATGGAAAGGCGTAGAATACATCGACCGTCGGCATGATGATCGTGTTGACGAGGCCGCCCGTGTAACCTGCCAGAATGCCGATCGTGGAGCCGATGATGAAGGCAATCGGCACCGGCGTGACGACGATGACGAGCGACAGCCTCGCCCCATAAATCAGCCGCGAAAGCATGTCGCGTCCCAGTTCATCCGAGCCGAGCGGATAATTTGGAGTCCCAACAGGCCGCAGCCGCCGGATCATGCTTGTAACGTTGGGATCGGCGGGTACGAGAAGAGGCGCACAGATTGCACAGAGCACCAGCGCGACAATAACCGCGAACGCTGTCATGGCCACGCGGTCCCGCATCAGGCGCGCGCCTGCTCCCTTCCAATATCCGGGCGATCTGATGATCGCTTCTGGAGTGGTGGAGGGGACGACAGTCGACATCGTTCAAGTCCGCAGAATGCGGGGGTCGATTGCCCCCTGAAGCAGATCGACGATGAGATTCAGCAGGACGAAAAATATCGACAGAACGAGAATCGTACCCTGCAGCAGCGGTAGGTCTCGCGTGAAGATGGCGCTGTTGAGCAGAAGGCCCGTACCCGGCCATGAGAAGACTGTTTCGATCAGAATCGAGCCACCCAGAAGATATCCGAGTTGCAAGCCCATCACCGAGAGCGCTGTGGGCGCAGCATTGCGAATGACGTGGCGGACGATGTGCCTCGTCGTCATGCCCTTGGCGGCCAGCGTCTGCACGAAGTCCTGCGCCATCACATCTGACACGAGCGAACGCACGGTTCGGGCGATGATGCCCATCGGGATGACCGACATGGTGATGGCCGGCAGAAGCAGGTAGCGCATGTAGGCCCAGTCGAAAGCGCGCCCGGCCGAGCCGCCCGGCCCTCCGCCTGTCGCTGGCAGCCATCCAAGCGTCACCGAGAAGATGAGGACCAGAACCATTCCGAGCCAAGAATGCGGAACGCTGACTCCGAGAATCGATATGATCGACGCGACGCGGTCCACCCATGAGCCGCGCAGGAATCCAGCGATGAAGCCCAAAATGGATCCGAACGTAAAGCCGATGACGGCGGCTGCGATCGCCAAAATGATGGAGTTGATGGCGGCGCTGGTGATTTCGCCTGTCACGGATCTGTCGGTTGCGATCGACAGTCCGAGATCGCCCTGAATGGCGCGTGACGCCCAGAGTCCGTATTGCACGACAAGCGGACGATCGAAGCCGTACAGGGTTCGCATTTGCGCCTGAAATTCAGCCGGTGCGTCCGATGGCAGAATGGCCGCCAGCGGATCTCCCGGCGCGATGTGCAGAAGCAGAAAACAAAAGATGCTGACGCCCAGCGCAACAGGGATGATGTGTAACAGGCGCGTGAGAGCGTAAGCGTACATGGCTCTGTCCCATCGGGGCGAGGCTCCTGCGCATCATGGACGATGCGCGGGATTCGGCCTACTGAATGGTGATCTGCGAGAAGTCCAGAAACCAGTTTTGCGGCTGTACGAAGCCCCTGACCTGCTTCGACAGCGCCCGCGCGTTAACGTCGTGGGTGACTATCAGGAACAGGGCTTCGTCGACATATTTCTCGTGGACCTTCTGGAGCACCTTGTCCTGTTCGGCGGCGTCGAACGTGTTCCGGACCTTTTCGAACAGGGCGTCCATGTCCTTGTCGCAGTAATAACCCCAATTGGTTCCGGCGGGCGGCGCGAGATCGCATTGCAGGTGGCGAATGAAGCCGGTGAACGGGTCCTGGATGAAGTAACTGTAGTTCATCGCCGTCGCGCCCCTGGCGGAGGCATCCGTGGCGCCTGCGCGCCAGATGTTGATGACCGTGTTCCAGTCTGCGACTTCGAATTTGATGTCGATGCCGATTTCGGAGAGATTCTGCCGGATGTATTCGTTCATTGGCAGCGGGATCATCTGGCCCGACCCCGATGGCGAAATCAGCACGGTTGTCTGCAGCCGCTTGCCGGAATCGTAGCCGGCTTCGGCCATGAGCTTTTTCGCCGCTTCAACGTCGTGGGTCACTTTGAACGTCGGATTGCCGAACCATTGATGGCCTGGCGGAAAGAAGCCCTGAGCGGGAATCATCATGCCGCCTAGCAGTTCCTTTTCGCCTCCGCGGTCTACGGCGAGGTTGGCGGCCTTGCGCACGCGGATGTCATTCCACGGCGAACCTTCGACCCGGGAAAAATGCCAGGTCCAGTTGTGCGGATAGGCGTTTGTCGAAATGACAAAGCCGGCCGACTTGAGGGATGCTGCGGCGTCGGGCGCGGGAGCCTCGATCCAGTCGACTTCACCCGATCGCAGGGCCGCGACGCGGGCGTTGGCTTCGGGAAGGGGAATGAGGACGAGTTTGTCGAGCTTGGGAACACGGGCCGAGTCCCAATAGGATTTGTTGGCCGTCAATTCTGCGCGTTCACGCGGCTTGAAGCCACTTTCCAGCTTCCATGGTCCGGTCCCGGACGGCTTCTGCGCCAGGCGTCCCAGCTCTTGCCGAGCTTTTCCCAGTTCGCGGGCGACGACAAAAGGATCCATGCGAGCTGATAAGGCAGCGTCGCGTCAGGAGTCTTGGTGAAAATCTCGACCGTCAGCGGATCGACGACCTTGTAGCTCACCACCGCCGCGATACGCGATTTGCCTTGAGCCGACTGCCGCGGATCGAATTGGGGCGCATCATTCTTCAGCAGCTTGTCAAGATTCCAGACAACCGCGTTTGCGTCGAAGGCGCTGCCGTCATGGAACTTGACGTTGTCACGCAGC
>CANJEY010000484.1 GCA_947472615.1 Beijerinckiaceae bacterium | reverse complement strand
TGCCTGCATGGTGAAACCATTGCTCAGCCTGTTCGCATAGCCGTCGGTCCAGCCCGTTCTGTTCTCATTAAGGCCAAAGTCTGGAACGATCCAGACGCCGCCGTCCTTGACCGGCCGCCAGGCCCCGCGCGCGTCCCATTTGGCGAAGATCATCTCGGAGGTCGTCAGCCAGACGCTCGCCTTGGCGCCATACGCCGCGCGCAGCTTCTCGTCAGCCAGAATCGCCCTTGCGGCCAAAACGAGCGGTTGCAACAGCATCGCTTCGCCAAGCATATTGTCTGTGAATAGGCCCATATTGGCGAAATTAGCGGCACCATTTTCTTTCGGCCAACCGCTGAATCCGTCCGGTTCCACGATCGCGCGCGCCAGCACGGCGTCGGCGCAGTCCGCCATCCTGTCGAGAAGACGCGCATCGCGAGTCAGCCTGTATCCGTTCCAGTAAGCCCTCAGCCAGGGACTGACGAGCCAGCCCAATTACTCGCCGGCTTCGGACCGGCAATTCGGCATTGGGTCGCCTGCATCGAGCGCGGCGCGCCATGCTGGCGCCCAGTTTACTGTCAACGTTTGCGCGCGAGCAGTCGTCATCGCCATGGCAATCAGGACGACATTCGCCAGATCTCGCAATATCTGAGACACACCCGAGGCCTGTGACACCAGTTGTCTCATGACAATCCGCGCTGCCTCGAACGAGCGATTGTGCCGATATTGGCGCGCATACCCGCACAAAGGCAGAGGAGCATCGAATAGATGCCCCAGAAGTGAACAGTAAATCCGAGACAAAATGTCGTGCAGATAATAATACTAAGCACAGTTCCTAGATAGCTTTCTTCATCTGTCAATTGTCCGGTTTTAGCTTTGTCATCGACAGGTATCAACATCGAAGTCAACAAGCATAGAAAAATCAGAGTTACCCCCGGTATGCCGTATTGCATGGCGAGGCGCAGCCAAAAGGCATCGACTGAACTGCCCATCCAGTTTTCGCGAGCCCAGTCCTCGCCAAGACCAATTCCTACCCACGGCGAATTGATCACCAGTGGAAGCGCTGCATCCCATACCATAATACGATAGTAAGCAGAAGCAACATCAAAAGTTAGATAATTCAACAACCGATTAAGCGGCTTGTCGACAAATACAATAAAAATAGTAAAAAATCCTAAGACACTGCCTGTCAATAACCTCCACCGAGCTAACAGCCCCGGGAGCATAGAACGATAAATAAGCAATAATAACGCAATAAAAAGACTACCGATAGGCCCAGAGGAAATCGCTAAGATCAGGCCACAAAACATCAGCGAAATAATTGCATATTTTGCTGCGGATTTGATACTCGTTGCGAGCATGATCGTCATCGCTGAAGCCGCTCCTAACAAGATCGGATGCTCAAACATCGCGGCCGCTCGCATCAGACCGCCCCTGTAATCATATCTGTAGTCAGGTCGCAACCATCCTGTGAGCTGGCCAAGCGTCGTTCTGAGAATATACCGACCCGTGATTTCGTCCAGCATTGCCACGACGCCGGCAAACGCCATCACGAAACAGATAATGTTGACAGCACGTTGGATATCTCGAAAATTCGTTAAGTAAAGACGCGCAATCATGTAAGGTAAAACAAATTCAAGCACGTTCGATCCTGATGTAACAAAAGATTTATCAAACCCTTGCGCCAAACCAGGGGCTACAAACATCCAAATTGCCGCAAGAGGAAAAAGCAAGTCGGACAGAACAAAAATATATCCCTTCCCAACAAATGCCATAGCGAAACGGCCGAAAACTAACGGCGTTAAGATGACAAACAAAAATCGAACGATCGTAAAGCGGAGTCCGCCAAACGCAAATGACGCCTCATCTGGCAAAAATATCGCGAATAGCGTCAACCGCACCAATAGCGACAGGGGCCGCCGCGCCTCTCTTTTTGTGGCCGCCGTGCTGCCGTCGTTCATTGCTGTCCGACCCATCGGTTCAGCTGGCGTCATCGCCTGCATCGACTATCCTCGGTACGAATTCAAATGTTGATTCCGCCGGCACAATGATTGACAAGGGCCTTGATAGCAACCTCGAGCGCCGCCTTGCATCAGGGTTGGCCCCGGCTTCAGGCGGGTTTCACGATAAAATGACTGTAGAATACTTTGGGCGAATCCGTAGCGACATCGAACCGCTTCTGCCACGGAAAGCCATCAACATCGTCGACGTCGGCTGCGGCATGGGAGCGACGATCGGCTGGCTCAAGTCGCGCTATCCGGGAGCCCGCACCACCGGCCTCGAGGGCAATGGCGAGCTGCGCGTTCATCTCGAAACGACTGTGGATCAGGTTCACATCGTCGATCTGAACGGCGCCCTGCCGGATTGCGGTTCGCCGGACCTGATTCTGTTTCTCGACGTTCTCGAACACCTGATCGAACCGGCGCGCGTCCTGTCGACCCTGACAGCGAACTTGTCGCCGGACGCGACGGTGATCATATCGCTGCCGAACGTCGCGCATCTTACAGTGTCACTGCCCCTCCTGATGAAGGGCCGCTTCGACTACACCGAATCCGGCATTCTCGACCGTACGCATTTGCGATTCTTCACGCGAGAATCAGCGTTGCAGATGATCGGCAGTGCGGGGCTGACGGTCGAGGCTGGACTGGAGGCCGGTTTCGGCGGGCCACTCTCGTCTCTGTTCGACAAGCTGACGCTTGGCCGGCTGCGCGACCGGATCAGCAAGCAATACATCTTCGCCGCGCGCCGCCTGCCCGGTCCAGTGGCGACGCCCCCGATCCGGTGGGGAACGGCCTAACCGGTTTCGCGAAACCGCCAGCGCCGCCACAGACCCGCCGCCATCAACATCGCCGGCGGCATGCAGGCGAGAGCGTACAGCGTGCGGTCGAGCAGATCGCGTCCCGGCAAGGCCCACGCGGCTCCGCCGATGACGATCGCTCCAAGAATCGTGGCGACCACGCACCGCCAGAGCGAACGACGGTGCTCGGGCATGGCGCGAAAGTCGATCGCCAGCATCACGCCGAGCAGCGCGGCGTCGCCGATGAAGCAGCCGGCCATGACGCTCGCCACATCCGGGATAAGGAACGCGAGTCCGATCTGCATAGCGACGCCCAGCACACTCACTGAATTGGCGAGCATGATTGTGCCGGTGCGGCCACCACCCAGCAAGCCAATCGACGATGAGATACGATGCAACCGCGCGAAGAGGGTAAGGGAAAC
>CANJEY010000483.1 GCA_947472615.1 Beijerinckiaceae bacterium | reverse complement strand
CACGACGCCGTCTGTGTCGCCGATGACGAATTGTTCCGTGGCGAGCGATAGCCCGTCCTGCTGCGGCAGGGGCAGTTCAGTACGTGGCGCGACGTGGTCGACGCCGCCGGCCCGGAATGGCCCTTCCACGAAAATTTTTAGCGGCGGATGATGGTTCAGCACAGGCTGAATGCGCATCGCCTTCATGCGCCCATCGGCCGCCGTCGCGACGGTCGCTCCTAGCGCGAACAAAAGCACAAGGGCCGTGAAACCACGTCGCATCTCAGCCTCCGTTTCGGCGGCGGACGAGAACGCGGATAGGGAACCGCCTCAGGTCGCGCCAGCCTTCATCAACTTATAGATGATCGAATCCGTCAAGGCCTGAAACGAAGCGTCGATGATATTGGCCGACACACCCACGGTCGACCAGCGCGCCTCCGTGCTGTCGCCGAATTCGATCAGCACGCGCGTCACCGCATCGGTGCCGCCCTGAAAGACGCGCACGCGGTAATCAAGCAGTTCCAGATCGTCGATGTACTTCTGATATTTGCCGAGATCTTTGCGCAGCGCGAGATCGAGCGCGTTGACGGGACCGTTGCCTTCGGCGACGGAAATCAGCGTCTGGTCGTCGACCTTCACTTTCACCACGGCTTCCGACATGCTGACAAGCTGGCCTTCGGAATTGTGGCGGCGCTCGACGCTGACGCTGAAGCGCTCCACGTCGAAGTAGTCCGGCACCTGACCCAGAATACGCCGCGCCAAAAGCTCGAACGACGCGTCCGCGCCTTCGTAAGCATAGCCCAGCGATTCCTTCTCTTTCACCTCGTCGAGCAGGCGCCCGACGCGCGGATCGTCCTTTGCCACATCGACGCCGAGACGCTCGAGTTCCGACAATATGTTCGAGCGGCCCGCCTGATCAGAAACCAGAACGCGCCGCGCATTGCCGACCGACTCCGGCGTCACGTGCTCATATGTGCGTGGATCTTTCAGGACGGCCGAGGCGTGAATGCCCGCCTTGGTCGCGAACGCCGATGCGCCCACATAGGGTGCATGCCGGTTGGCGCGGCGGTTCAGCAATTCGTCGAGCGTGTGGCTGACCTTGGTGATCGACGCCAGCTTCTCCATCGTTACGCCGATCTCGAAACGATCGGCGTAATCCTTCTTCAACAGCAGCGTCGGAATGATCGAAACCAGATTGGCGTTGCCGCATCGCTCGCCGAGGCCGTTCAGCGTGCCCTGAATGTGCCGCACGCCGGCATCGACGGCGGCGAGCGAATTCGCCACAGCGTTCTCTGTGTCGTTGTGCGTGTGTATGCCCAGATGCGAACCCGGAATATGCGTGGCGACTTCGCGCACGATGCGCGAGATTTCATGCGGCAGCGTGCCGCCGTTGGTGTCGCACAGCACGATCCAGCGCGCCCCGGCCTCATGCGCGGTCTGCGCGCATTGCAGCGCGTATTGCGGATTCGCCTTGTAACCGTCGAAAAAATGTTCGCAATCGAGGATCGCCTCGCGGCCGTGGCTGCGCGCCACCTTGATCGAATCCGCAATGCCGTCGAGATTTTCATCAAGCGTGCAGCCGAGCGCCACATGCACGTGATAGTCCCACGTCTTGGCGACGAACGTGATCGTATCGGCTTCCGCATCGAGCAAGCCGGTGACGCCGGGATCGTTGTGAGCCGAGCGGCCGGCGCGCTTCGTCATGCCGAAGGCGGCGAACTTCGCGTTCTTCGTGCGCTTCTTCTTGAAGAACTCTGTGTCGGTCGGATTGGCGCCCGGATAACCGCCCTCGACGTAATCGAGCCCGAGCTCATCGAGAAGCTTCGCGATGTTGCGCTTGTCTTCCAGCGAAAAGTCGACGCCGGTCGTCTGCGCTCCGTCGCGCAGCGTCGTGTCGAACAGGTAAAGGCGTTCGCGGCTCATGTCAGATCACACCATAGGTACGCAACGTGACGTAGATCACCAGTCCGAGCACGAGAAATTTTATGCCTATGTAGAAGATCCACTTGCGTGGAAACGGCAGCGTGCTCTTCCAGGTGGGTTCTTCCGTCATTGCAGTGGGCCTCTTGGGGAGGAGATCGAGTGGGAATCGTTGGCGGCGAGCGGCTTCCGCATCGTCGTGTTGCCGAGCCATTGCTCGCCGAGTTGCACCGTGTTGCGGCGTTCCGCGATATAACCGCGCGCCTCGAAGAAAGGTCGCGCCGTGTCGCTGGCGTCGACGGATATCTTCGCCGCGCCGCGCGCGCCCGCGAGTTTCTCCAGCGCATCGCACAGGATCGTGGCGACGCGGCGTCGCGTGAAACCGGGATGCACATAGAGCAAATCGACATGATCGACGCCCTTCATCGACGCGAAGCCCGCAAGCTCGCCATCCGCCTGCGCGATCAGCGTCAACTGGGAACCGAGCCGCGCCGCAAAAGCCTTCGCGTCGTCGGCCGCCGCGACCCACGCCTCGATCTGGCCCTCACTGTAATCCTCGTTGGCGATTTCCTCGACGCTAGCGCGGAAGATGTCGATCAGCGCCGGCACATCGGAGGGGAGATAGGGCCGCAACGTGATGGTCATGGCGCGCGCCCTTCTTCCTTCTCCCGCATGCGGGAGAAGGTGGCGCGCGAAGCGCGACGGATGAGGGCTTCCGCGCCCGCAGCCCTCATCCGACCCGGCTCCGCCGGGCCACCTTCTCCCGTCATGGACGGGAGAAGGATTGCGCACACGCCGCTCATCGCTTCACGTCCCATGTGGTGGTGGGCTCGCCGGTGGCGGGATCTTTGCCGTCCTTCAACTGAATGCCCATAGCGGCGAGTTCGTCGCGGATGCGATCGGATTCCTTCCAGTCTTTCGCTTTACGCGCGGCGAGACGGGCCTCGATTTTCGCATTAATTCCTACCTTTTCAACGATAGCCAAAATTTGATCGCTGATCTCTATGTCCCCTTCGGCATATTTCAATTTTTCCAATACGGATCCGCTGTTACTAAAGTCCAACCTTGCAAAAGACTCGCGTACCTTTTTAAATGACTCCAAAGCCTGCTCATCGATAAGGAGCGCTCGCACATTTTTCAGTGAATTAAGCTGCTTGGTCATTGAGGATGCCAATGCAACATTGGCAGCAAACGTCGATTGAAATGGTGCATTTAAAGCTGAAAGACTAGCTGCCGCCTTAGTGATAAGTCCGGCCATCTCTGCAGATTGTGTCTTCCATTGATTTCGCGCTTGCCGAGCT
>CANJEY010000482.1 GCA_947472615.1 Beijerinckiaceae bacterium | reverse complement strand
CGCATGCGCGCGGTCATGTCGAGCGCCAAGTAAATCCTGATTTCAATTTCGAGGAAGCCTCCATGGTCTACAAGTGCAAGTTCGAATGGCCCAACGGCGCGCATATCGCGGTGGTGTTCAACATGTCGTGGGAGACATGGGAGCGCACGCTCGGCACCTCGAAGAACAACCAGAAGGCGCACGAGCGCGTGCCGGCTGACGCGCATTACACGCGCGGCATGCGCTGGATCTTCGAGCACGCTTATGCCGAGAACGGCGGCATGCAACGTCTGCTCGACATCTGGAAGCGTCACGACGTCCGCACCAGTTGCTATGCGGACGGCCATACCGTCTCACTGTTTCCCGAACTGGCGAAGCAGGCCGCGGACGACGGGCACGAATTCATCGTGCAAGGCTGGAACCACGATTATCTCTGGAACATGAGCGTCGCCGAGCAACGCGAGTCGCTGCACAAGACGCAGGAAGCCTTCAAGACGCTCGGCATCAAGTCGAGCGGCTATTCGAGCCCCGGCGGCCATGTGACGGCGGAGACGTTCGGGCTGGCCGAGGAACTTGGTCTCGACTTTGTCTGCGGCACCCGCAATTGCGACGTTCCGTTCATCATTCCGATCAATGGCCGCAAGCTCGTCGGCCAGACGAGTTACCAGCTGACAGACTTCTGCAACTATAGCCTCGGCGATGCGACTCCGCGCGACATCATGGGCATGTGGAAGGACGCGTTCGACAGCCTCTACGAGGAGGGCCAGCGCGGCCATCCGAAATTCCTCGCCTACGGCACGCATCCGATCATGTCGCACGCCTTCCGCACGAGGCCCCTCGAAGAATTGATCGAATACGTCAAGAGCCGTCCCCGCGTCTGGATCACCACACGCGGCGAGATGGCGCGCTGGATGCTGGACAATTACCCCGATCACACGCTCGACAAGTTCTATCCGGAAGCAGTCGCGTCGGACAGGCACTACGGTCTCGGCATTGGTCTCGGCGGCGAAGAAGCCGTCCGCGAAGCTCTGAGCTATCGTCGCGCCTGAGCGCAGGAGAAATGAACGTGTCGATCTTCCGAACCATCCTGTCAGCCAGCGCCCTGTGCGCTTCTGCCACCCTGCCCGCATCGGCGCAAAACGCCGTGGCGGACTTCTACAAGGGCAAGACCATCACGCTGCAGGTCGGCTCCGAACCGGCGGGCGGCTACGACGTCGTGGCGCGCGTGGTCGCGAAGCATTTGGTGAACCATATTCCCGGCGCGCCTCAGATCATGGTGCAGTTCATACCGGGCGGCGGCAGTCTCCGGCTCGCAAACCAGATGTATGCGGGCGGCTCGCTGCGCGACGGCACGGTGATCGGCCTCGCCAGCAACGGCATGCCGACGACGCCGCTGCTAAGCCCCGAGGCCGGACATTTCGATCCGACGAAATTCTATTTCCTCGGAACGCCGTCGCACGAGGTCGAGGTGCTGGCCGTCTGGCATGAAGCGCCGGTCAAGACGATCGACGACGTGTTCACCAAGGAGATGATCGTCGGCGCCTCCGCGCCGGGCAGCGCAACCTATGATTTCCCGCTGGTGACCAACGCGCTGCTCGGCACGAAATTCAAGATCGTCGTAGGTTATCGCGGAGCCACCGAAGTGAAGCTCGCCATGCAGCGCGGCGAGGTGCACGCCAATGCGGCGCTCGCATGGGGCAGCGCGAAGTCGCAATACGCCGACCTCATGCGCGACGGAAAGCTGAAGATCGTGGCTCAATACGGCTACAAGCAGGCGCACGACCTGCCCGCGCCGCTGATGAAGCTAGGAGCCACCGAGGCAGACCGCCAGATCCTCGATATCCTCTATGCGCGCGGCGAATATGGGCGGCCGTTCTTCCTGCCGCCCGATGTGCCTGCCGATCGCGCAAAGGCGCTGCGCAAGGCGTTCCGCGAAACCATGGAAGATCCGGCGTTCCTCGATGAAGCCAAGAAGGTCACGCTCGAAGTCGATCCGTTGACGGGCGAAGAACTCGAGACGTTGACCAAAAGACTGTTGAGCATTCCGGCGGATGTGGTGGCGCGCACCCGCGCCCTGCTGGATCCCGGCAAGGCCGGCAAATAGAGACCGGCGCAGCCGGTCCAACAGGGAGAAGCGCATGAAACGGGCATTTTTGGCTGTGGCCGGCCTGCTGTTCGCCAACGCGGCGCATGCGCAGGATCCCCTCGCCGACTTCTATCGCGGCAAGCAGATCCAGTTGCGGATTGGCTCCGCGCCGGGGTCGGGTTACGACATCGCCGGCCGTCTGGTCGCGCCCTATATCGGCAAATATCTGCCGGGCGCGCCCAATGTGGTGGTTCAAAATGTGCCGGGCGCCGGCAGCCTGACGCTGGCGAACCAGCTCTACAATACTGCCGCGAAAGACGGCACCGTGATCGGCGTCGTCACAAACGGCATGCCGACCGCGCCGCTGCTGACGCCCGACACTGCGCGTTTCGATCCTCGCCATTTCGGCTGGATCGGCGCGCAGGCGCCGGAAACCCAGATCGTGATGGTGTGGCACACTTCGCCGGTTCAGACGCTCAACGATCTGTTCAAGAAGGAGCTGCTCGTCGGAGCCGTGGCGCTCGGCACCGCCACCGTCGACGTGCCGCTCGTCACCAATGCGGCGGCCGGCACGAAGTTCAAGCTCGTGATGGGCTACGAAAGCACGGGCAACATCGACCTCGCCATGGAGCGCGGCGAAGTGTTCGGCCATGCGGCGGCCGGTTGGGTCAGCGTCAAGTCGCGCAATCAGGCCTGGCTGCAGAGCGGGAAGGCGAAGATCATCGTGCAGTACGGCTTCAAGAAGCACCCGGACCTGCAGGATATTCCGCTGTTCCCGCTGCCCGCCAACGAGGCTGACAAGCAGGCTATCGTGCTGATGTTCGCGCGTCAGGAATATGGCCGGCCGCTGCTCGCCCCGCCCGGCGTACCACCAGAGCGGCTCGCGGCGCTGCGCAAGGCGTTCGCGTCGGCGATGAAAGATCCGGACTTCCTGAAGGACGCAGCGCGCGCCGAATCCGAGGTCAATCCGGTCTCGGGCGAAGACCTCGACAAGCTCACCGAGCAGATCATGAAAACCGACGTCGCCGTCGTGGCGCGCGTCCGGTCGCTGCTCGATCCGGACGCGGCCAAGAAATAGGGATCAGCCTTTCGGCTTTTCCCACAAGTCGAACAGGCCGGCCTTCACGCGCTTCGT
>CANJEY010000481.1 GCA_947472615.1 Beijerinckiaceae bacterium | reverse complement strand
GGTCATAACCTTCAGGAACACTCGGTGGTCATGATCCGCGGCGGCCGCGTCAAGGATCTTCCCGGCGTGCGTTATCACATCCTGCGCGGCGTCCTCGACACCCAAGGCGTCAAGGACCGCAAGCAGCGTCGTTCGAAGTACGGCGCGAAGCGTCCGAAGTAAGGGGAATTCGCGATGTCGCGTCGTCATAGCGCTGAAAAACGTGAAGTCATTCCGGACGCCAAGTTCGGTGACATCATCGTCGCAAAGTTCATGAATTCGATCATGTACGATGGCAAGAAGTCGGTCGCGGAAGCGATCGTCTACGGAGCCTTCGACAATGTCGAACAGAAGCTGAAGACCGATCCGCTGCAGGTCTTCAAGACCGCGCTCGACAATGTCGCGCCGGCGATCGAAGTTCGGTCGCGTCGCGTCGGCGGCGCCACCTACCAGGTGCCGGTCGAGGTTCGCACCGAACGCCGTCAGGCTCTGGCGATCCGCTGGATCATCAATGCCGCCCGCGATCGCAACGACAAGACCATGATGGACCGGCTCTCGGCCGAACTCATGGACGCCGCCAACAACCGCGGCAACGCGGTCAAGAAGCGCGAAGACACGCACCGGATGGCGGAAGCCAACCGCGCCTTCTCGCATTACCGCTGGTAACGAATTCGGCCTGACCCCCGGGGTCTGGCCTCAAAGGACGAATGAGATGGCCCGCCAATATCTCCTCGAGGACTACCGTAACTTCGGCATCATGGCCCACATCGATGCGGGCAAGACGACGACGACGGAACGTATCCTCTATTACACCGGCAAGTCGCACAAGATTGGCGAAGTGCACGATGGCGCTGCGACCATGGATTTCATGGAGCAGGAGCAGGAGCGCGGCATCACCATCACGTCCGCCGCCACGACCGCCATCTGGAACGGCAAGCGGCTGAACATCATTGACACACCCGGCCACGTCGACTTCACCATCGAAGTCGAGCGTTCTCTGCGCGTGCTCGACGGCGCCGTTTGCGTGCTGGATTCGAACCAGGGCGTCGAGCCGCAGACCGAGACCGTCTGGCGTCAGGGCGACAAGTATCGCGTGCCGCGCATCGTGTTCGCCAACAAGATGGACAAGATCGGCGCGGATTTTTATCGCTGCCTCGAAGACATCAAGGTCCGCCTCGGCGCGCGTCCCATCGCGATCCAGCTGCCGATCGGATCGGAAAACAACTTCAAGGGCCTCATCGATCTGGTCCGCATGAAGGCTGTGATCTGGGAAGAGGAATCTCTCGGCGCCAAGTATCATGACGCTGATATCCCGGATGATCTCCTCGAGAAGGCTCAGGAACATCGCCTGATGCTGATCGAGGCGGCTGTCGAACTCGACGACACCGCGATGGAAGCCTATCTCGAAGGCACAGAGCCGGACGAAGCGACCCTGAAGCGCCTCATCCGCAAGGCCGTCGTCACGGCTGCTTTCTTCCCCGTCCTCTGTGGCTCGGCGTTCAAGAACAAGGGCGTGCAGCCTCTCCTTGACGCCGTCGTGGACTACCTTCCGTCGCCGCTTGATCGCGGCGCGATCAAGGGCGTCGACTACAAGACCGGGGCCGAGACCGACCGCAAGCCGGGCGACGATCAGCCGCTGTCATTACTGGCGTTCAAGATCATGGACGATCCGTACGGCGTCCTGACCTTCGCCCGAATCTATTCCGGCACGCTCGGCAAGGGTCAGGCCCTGCTGAACTCGACCCGCGACAAGAACGAGCGCGTCGGCCGCATGGTTCTCATGCACGCCAACAATCGCGAAGAAATCGCCGAGGCTTACGCCGGCGACATCGTTGCGCTTGTCGGCATGAAGGACACCCGCACCGGCGAGACGCTGTGCGATCCGCTGAAGCCCGTCATTCTGGAAAAGATGGAATTCCCGGATCCGGTCATCGAGCAGGCTGTCGAGCCCAAGACCAAGGGCGATCAGGAGCGCATGACCACCGCGCTTCTCAAGCTGGCAAACGAAGATCCGTCATTCCGCGTCTCGACCGATCAGGAATCCGGCCAGACCATCATCAAGGGCATGGGCGAGCTCCATCTCGAGATCAAGATCGACATTCTCAAGCGCTCCCACAAGGTCGAAGTGAATGTCGGCGCGCCGCAGGTCGCCTATCGCGAGAAGGTGACGCGCACCGTCGAGCACGACTACACCCACAAAAAGCAGTCGGGCGGCACGGGTCAGTTCGCGCGCATCAAGTTCATTCTCGAGCCGAACGAGACCGGCAAGGGTTTTGAATTCGACTCGAAGGTCGTCGGCGGTTCGGTGCCGAAGGAATACATCCCGGGCGTCACCAAGGGTCTCGAATCCGTGCTGGGGTCCGGCATTCTGGCTGGCTTCCCGATCGTCGACATCAAGGTGACGCTGATCGACGGCGCCTACCACGAAGTCGACTCCTCGGCTCTGGCGTTCGAAATCGCCGCCCGTCAGGGTCTGCGCGAAGCGCTGCAGAAGTCCGGTTGCGTGCTGCTCGAGCCGATCATGAAGGTCGAGGTCGTGACGCCGGAAGAATACACGGGTTCGGTCATTGGTGACCTGAACTCGCGTCGTGGCCAGATTCAGGGTCAGGACATGCGCGGCAACGCGGTCGTGGTGAACGCCATGGTGCCGCTGGCCAACATGTTCGGTTATGTGTCGAACCTGCGGTCGTTCACTCAGGGCCGCGCGGCCTACACGATGCAGTTCGATCACTACTCTGAAGTGCCGCGCAACGAAGCCGAGAAGATTCAGGCCAAATACGCCTGAGCCAGTTGAAACCAGACGAAACCTACAGATCAGGTTGAAGGAGCCATACCATGGCGAAGGAAAAGTTTTCGAGGACGAAGCCGCACTGCAACATCGGGACGATTGGCCACGTTGACCATGGCAAGACGTCTTTGACGGCGGCGATCACGAAGGTTCTGGCGGAGTCGGGCGGGGCGACGTTTACGGCGTACGACCAGATCGACAAGGCGCCGGAAGAAAAGGCGCGCGGCATCACGATATCGACGGCGCACGTCGAGTACGAGACGAAGAAGCGCCATTACGCGCACGTCGACTGCCCCGGCCACGCCGATTATGTGAAGAACATGATCACCGGCGCGGCGCAGATGGATGGCGCGATCCTGGTGGTGTCGGCCGCCGACGGCCCGATGCCGCAGACGCGCGAGCACATCCTGCTCGCCCGCCAGGTCGGCGTTCCGGCGCTG
>CANJEY010000480.1 GCA_947472615.1 Beijerinckiaceae bacterium | reverse complement strand
CAAGCCGTTCGTGCGCGACCTCAAGTTCGATGTGGGGGAGCTGGCGGTGGTGACGTTCCTGCAGGCGCTGGTCTATGGCAAGGAGCTGATGCTTCTGCCCGTCGTGATCAGCGCACGTTTCCATCACGGCAGCCTCGGCTATCCGGCCGCGAAGGGCTTCACGGCCCCGAAGGATCTCGAAGGCCGCACGGTCGGCGTGCGCACCTATTCGCAGACGACGGGCGTCTGGGTGCGGTCGATCCTGCAGCATCAGTACGGCGTCGATCTGTCGAAGATCACCTTCATGACGTTCGATGAATCGCATCTCGCCGAATTTCGCGATCCGCCGAACTGCATCCTGCCGCCGCCGGGCCGCAAGCTCGACGACATGCTGCTGGCGGGTGAACTCGACGCGGGAATCCCCATCGCGCTCGCCTCGACGCTGTTGCAGGATCCGCGACTGCGCACCATCGTGCCCGATCCGGCGGCCGCCGCGAAGCAATGGTACGCGGACCACAAGGCGCCGCCGATCAACCACATGCTGGTGATGCGCAAATCGGTCGCCGAAGCGCATCCCGACGCCGCGCGCGAAGTCTATCGCATGTTCAAGGCTGGCCGCGACGCGCTAGGGCCGACGCCGGATGGCGAAATCGATATGCTGCCCTATGGGATCGAGAAGAACCGGCGCGGCCTTGAATTCGTCATCCAGTATGCGCACGAGCAGGGCGTGATTCCGCGGCGGTTTTCGATGGATGAGCTGTTTGCGGATGCGCGAAGGATCATCGGCGATTGCGAGTAGGTGCGCGAACCCTTCTCCCGCGTGCGGGAGAAGGTGTCATTCGCAGCATGACGGATGAGGGATTGCGGCGTGAAGCTGCAATCGAGTCATCTGCACCCTCATCCCTCATCCGACCCGCTTCGCGGGCCACCGTCTCTCATTTCATGGGAGAAGGGTCCGACTGTTGGTCACCACCCCTTGATCCAGAACTCAGCCGCCGCGACGTCGTCCAGACGGTTGAGGTTGAAGAACGGATCTGGCGCGGCCGGATAGGTCTCGAACGTCACGACGCGATGCTTCACGTCGCGCAGCACGCGGCGGGGCGCGCGTTCGCCGGATGCGAACCGCTTTTCCAGCGCGGCGAGCGCCTCGACCGGCCATAGCGCGAACAAGGGCTCCAGCCCGGTTTCGCTCTGCGCCATGGCGGCTTCGGACGGGCCGAGCCCCTCCGTCAGTCGCGCGACCAGATCGTCGGGCAGGAACGGCGCGTCGGCCGGGACGGTGACGATGTGTGAAAAGCCTTCCAGCCTCGCCCAGGTGAGCCCCGCCAAAATTCCCGCGAGCGGGCCGGGAGCCTCGTTGCCGCGCACCGGGCGGTCGGCAATCACCGGCAGGCCAAAGGCCGCGAAGCGGGCCGCGTCACCGTTGGCGTTGAGGACGGCGCGGCCGACCTGCGGCGACAGGCGGGCGATGACGCGCGCGATCACCGGTTCGCCGGCGAGCGGAATCAGCGCCTTCTCCCGGCCCATCCGGGTGGAGCGTCCCCCCGCCAGAATGACGCCCGCGATTTTCGAATTCATGGCGCGCCGCCCATTGGTCGATTGACCCTGTACATGTGGGCCATATAACCCCATGCACCCCGGATCGACCATGCGCGGAGCGTCAATGATTACCGAAAAGGACATTCTGGCGGCCCTGCAGCGCGTGCCGGGGCCTGACGGGACGACGCCACTGCCGCAATCGGGCGCGATCTCGGGCGTCACGACAGTCGGGTCCAAGGTCTATCTGTCGATCGCCATCGACCCCACAAAGCAGATGGCAATGGAGCCGATGCGCCGCACCGCCGAGACCGTGCTGAAAGGCCTGCCGGGCGTGACGGGCGCTAGCGTGACGCTGACGGCTGAGCGCGCCGCGCAGGCGTCAGCGCCGCCGCCGGGTCCGAAGGCGCAGGCCGCCACACGCGGCGAAGGCATTCCGGGGGTGGCCCGCATCATCGCCGTGGCGTCCGGCAAGGGCGGCGTCGGCAAGTCGACGACGGCGGCCAATCTGGCGTTGGGGCTGGCTGCGGAAGGCTGGCGCGTCGGCGTGCTGGACGCCGACATCTACGGTCCCTCGATGCCGCGCCTGTTCGGCCTCAAGGGAAAGCCGGAGCCCGCCGAAGGCAAGAAGATGAAGCCGCTCGAGGCGTTTGGCGTCAAGGTGATGTCGATCGGCTTCCTCGTCTCGGAAGACACCGCCATGATCTGGCGCGGCCCGATGGTGATGTCTGCGATCACCCAGATGCTGCGCGAGGTTGTCTGGGGCGAACTCGATTGCCTTGTAGTGGACATGCCGCCCGGCACCGGCGACGCGCAATTGACGATGGCGCAGGCCGTGCCGCTGGCGGGCGCTGTCATCGTGTCGACGCCGCAGGATCTGGCGCTGCTCGACGCGCGGCGCGGCATCGCGATGTTCCAGAAGGTGGCGGTGCCGGTGCTGGGCGTCGTGGAGAACATGAGCTATTTCGTCTGCCCGCATTGTGGCGGGCGCTCGGACATTTTCGCGCACGGCGGCGCGCGTCACGAGGCCGAGAAGCTCGGCGTGCCGTTCCTCGGCGAAGTGCCGCTGCACATGGCGATCCGCGAAACCTCGGATTCGGGCAGGCCCGTCGTGGCGGTTGATCCGACGGGGCCGCATGCGCTGGCGTTCCGGGCCATCGCGTCGGGCGTCATGCGGGCGCTGGCACCGGGCAGCGGCGCGGCGCGGGCCATGCCGAAGATCGTCATTGAATGATGCAACTGGCCTAATTATGTATTGAACTTGGTTTGAATCGAAACAAATTGCTATTGCGAAGGCGCGCGGAAACGGTTCAAACATGAACGGTTAGCGGTGTTCTCCAGGGAGGGCACGACTTTGGAATTTCAACCGAGGAGGAAGAGCATGAAACGCCGTCAGTTTATCAAGAGCGCGGGTCTCGGGGCTGCCGGGGCTGCGATTGCCGCGCCTGCCATCGCCCAGAGCGCGCCGGAAATCAAATGGCGTCTGACGTCGAGCTTCCCCAAGTCGCTCGACACCATTTTCGGCGCCGCCGAAACATTTGCGAAAATCGTCGCCGAAGCCACCGACAACAAGTTCCAGATCCAGTGCTTCGCGGGTGGCGAAATCGTGCCGGCGCTGAGCGCGCTCGACGCCGTGCAGGAAGGCACGGTCGAGGCCTGCCACACGGCAATGTACTATTACTGGGGCAAGGATCCGACCTTCGCGTT
>CANJEY010000479.1 GCA_947472615.1 Beijerinckiaceae bacterium | reverse complement strand
TGCGGGCCGAAGCGCTGGGACTTCCCTTTTCAGACCATTCGGGCGGGTCGTCATCACCCCGACGGGCGCGCATGGCGAGCGGCGGTCGCCCCCGGCGATCCAAGCATCCACAGGCCCGTTGCGGCTCGGATCCATCCGTCTCGACTGGCGCTCCGTCGCCTGCCTTACCTTGTTCTTTTCGTTCGACGCCGCGATCTTCGTCTGGCTGATTGGCGGCGATCTCGATTTGGCCGTGCGCCTGCGTTTCGCGGCGGCCGCGACAGCCTTCGTGATCTTCATGATGGGCTCGCTGGTGGCGGCTTCGGCGATTTCCGGCGGCCGTCTGATTGGCCGCGCCGAACGGCGGTCGATCACGGCGGATCCGCCGAAGTTGAAATCCCTGGACCATATCTCGCGCTTTCTGTCCGAATCCGTGGCCGAGACATTGCCGCAGGGTATGACGGTCGGGTTGCTGTGGGCGCAGACGCGAGCCCCCGAAGGAACGAACGCGACGACATTCGCCGGTCTGGAAGCCGAAGCGGGCCAAAGGCTGCTGGCCGCCTTCCGCCGCGACGACGCAGTGGCGCACATCGGCGCGGGCGAATTCGTTGTCGTGGCGTCGAGACTGGCGGGGCGTTCGGCGCTTCCGGCGTTGAAGAAACGCGCCGCCCGGGCGCTGGCGGGCCTGTCGGTGGCTGATGCGTCCGGCGTCCGGCTGGAGGCCATCGTTGGTTCGGCGGTCTGCCCGGTTGACGGTTACGGCGAGGCCGATCTCATCCGGGCGGCGCGGCTGGACGCGGTTCTGCGCGGTGAAACGTCGAGCCCGGACCGGACTCCGCCTGCATCGAAGGTCTGAGCAGGCTCTCGCGGCGGGTTTGTTGCGCAGCCCGCCCGGAACGCCTAGAAGCGCCCGACCTCAAGAGGAATCGCCCATGCGTCCGTCAAAGCGCGCCCCGAATGAAATGCGCAACGTCACCTTCGAGCGCGGGGTCGCCCGTTACGCTGAAGGCTCGTGCTTCATCAAGTTCGGCAACACGCATGTGCTGTGCACCGCGTCGCTGGAGGAGAAGCCTCCGATGTGGCTGCGCGGGCAGGGCCGCGGCTGGGTCACGGCCGAATACTCGATGCTGCCGCGCGCCACCAACACCCGCACGCGCCGCGAAGTCACGTCCGGCAAGCCGTCCGGCCGCACGCAGGAAATCCAGCGTCTCATCGGCCGCAGCCTGCGCGCCGTGGTCGACCTGCCGGCGCTCGGCGAACGCCAGATCACGCTCGATTGCGATGTCATTCAGGCAGATGGCGGCACCCGCACCGCCTCGATCACCGGCGCCTGGGTGGCGCTGCACGATTGCATCAAGTGGATGCGCTCGCGTTCGATGCTGAAGGAATCTCCGATCCGCGATCATGTGGCGGCGGTTTCATGCGGCGTGTTCAAGGGAACGCCGGTGCTCGACCTCGACTACGACGAGGATTCCACCGCCGAGACCGATGCGAACTTCGTCATCACCGGTTCGGGCGGCCTCGTCGAGATTCAGGCGACCGCCGAGGGCGCGATCTTCAGCGAAGCGCAATTGACCACGATGCTCGGACTAGCCCGCAACGGCATCGCCCAGCTGGTCGACCTGCAGAAGTCCGCGATCGGCTGATCAGGCCGCCTTCTGCATGCCGACGACGGCGCGGATTTCGTCCGCCAGCGCCAGCGCTTCGCGCGTCTGGTTCGTGGCGGCGCGAATGAGGCCCATGCGTGAGCGCGGCAGGGTCGGCAAGCCGTTGTTTTCATCCAGCACGCGCTGACCGGGCCGGATCGCCCCGAGCGGCAGCACCGTCACGGCCAGCCCGCTGTCCACGATCGGCGCGATGGCGGCGTAATTGTTCGACACCAGCACGATGCGGTAGGCCATGCCGGCGCGGGCGAGCGCCGCTTCGGTCTGCTGGCGCCAGTAGCAGGTCGGTCCGCCCAGCGCCAAAGGCACCGTCGATCCCGGCCCGAACGTCATCGGCGCGCGCGTGATCCACACCAGCGGCTCCTCGCGGATGATCTCGACATCGGGAATGATGGCGCAATCGGTGACGACCGCCAGATCGAGATCGCGCGCCCGCACCCGCTCCGACAGCAGCACCGAGCTTTCACAGACGACCGCGATCTCCACCAGCGGATAGCGGGCCCGATAGTTCGACAGGATCGCCGGCAGGAAAGGCTCGGCGTAATCGTCGGGAATCCCGACCCGGACGCGGCCTGTGAGGCCTTTTCCGGCGATGCCCGCGAGCGCGGCGGCTTCCGCCTGCAGCATCGTCCGGGCGTGGGCGATCAATTGCTCGCCGCTGGCCGAGAGGCGCATGCCGCGGCCCTGCTTGACGAACAGGCCGACGCCCAGCTGTTCCTCGAGCCGACGGATGTGCATCGAGATCGCTGACTGCGTCTTGTTCACCCGTTCGGCGGCGCGCGTGAAGCTGCCTGTGTCGATGATCGCCAGAAAGGAGCGGAGCTGATCGGTGTCGAGCATGACGATTCATCATCATTCTTGATGGATTAGTTTAATAACATTCGTTGGACCGATCAATCGACTTTCGCCATCCTCCGCGCGCCTGCCCAAAGGAGGCTGGCCTACAGGAGAAGGATCATGCTCGCCCTTTCGCGGACCCGGACCAATGGCTTCGTCGCATTCTGGCTTTCGGCCATGACGAAACCGGCCGCCGCCGCACGCCGGGCGATCGCATGGCCAATTCGCGCCGTACGAGCCCGCCGCGAACTGGCGAAACTGGCGGAATTGTCCGACCATGAGTTGCACGACTTCGGCCTGCTGAGGTCCGACGTCGACTCCGCCTATTCGGTCGGCCTGTCAGAAGATCCGACCGTGTTTCTGGCCCGCACTGTCAATGAAAGAGCCCGCGCGCAGCGCGCGCAGGCTCGCGAACTCCAGCAATGGGCCAGACGCCGCCGCTGATCAGGCCGCCGCGCCCGGCGCCCGTTTCGCCAGATATTTGGCGACGGCCGCCGCGGCGCGCGCGCCGATCTTGTCCCATTGCTTGTTGCGGATTTCGTCCAGCGGCGCGAGCCACTGCCCGCCGACCGCGATGACGTTGGGCTGCAACAGCCAGTCTTCCAGATCGTCCTCGCTCGTGCCGCCGGTGGGGCAGAACTTCACGCGCGGGAAAGGCGCGGCCATCGCCCGCAGGGTCGCGGCGCCGCCCAGCGTCGCGCCGGGGAAGAATTTCACGACGTGAAAGCCCTTGGACATCACGAACATAAGCTCAGAC
>CANJEY010000478.1 GCA_947472615.1 Beijerinckiaceae bacterium | reverse complement strand
GTCGGCGTGATGGGCGTCGCCACCGGCGTCGGGTTTTCGGTCATGATGGCGGCGCTGATGGAAGGCTCGCAGCGCGACTTCATCAGCCAGCTCGTCGACGGATTGCCGCATATTTCGACCACCGACGATCGCCGCTCGCCGCCCGTGCAGCCGGCCGATCGCGCCTATGACGCCGCGCAGATACGAGGCCTGACGACAGCGGCGTTTCGGCCCGGCATCAAGAATCCCTATGCGCTGATGGCGGCGATCGACGCCTGGATTCCGGGCGCGGTGGCTCCGTCGGTGCAGGCGAAGGCCGTGATCCGTTTCGCCAATCGCGACACGGCCGCGAGCGTCATCGGGATCGACGCGAAGCGCGAGCCGTTCGTGTCGAAGCTTGCGACGCAGATTCGCGGCGGCAGTCTCGACAATCTCTATAAGTCGTCGAACGCCATCGTGCTGGGCGATGGACTGGCCGAGAAGGTCGGCGCACGCGTTGGCAACAGCGTCACCGTGACGGGCGGCAACGGCCGTTCGATCAACGCGACCGTGGTGGCGCTGCTGCATTCGGGCGTCAGCCAGATCGACAACACCCAGACCTACACGCTGATCAAGACAGCGCAGATTCTGGCGGGCCAGACCGGGCTCATCAACGAAATTCGCATCAAGCTGAAGGACGCCGTGGACGCGCGCGAGGTGGCGTCGCGCGTCGAGGCCGAGACGGGCTACAAGTCGATGTCGTGGCAGGAGGCGCACGAAGACCTTCTGTCGGCGTTCCAGATCCGCAACATCATCATGTACATGGTGGTGGGAGCGATTCTATTGGTCGCGTCGTTCGGCACCTACAATATCATCTCGACGATCACGCACGAGAAGACGCGTGATATCGCGATCATGAAATCGCTCGGCCTGCGGCAGGACGTGGTGCGGCGCATCTTCGTGTTCGAGGCGCTCATCATCGGCGTCGCCGGACTGCTGGCAGGCTCCGTGCTTGGCTATGCGATGAGCTGGGGCATGGAGCAGGTCGAAATCAAATCGCCTTTCGTGGATTCGACGCATCTGCCGATCTATTATTCGATCTGGCATTATGCGCTGGCGGGCGGCGTCGCGCTGATCGCCTCCATGATCGCCGGCTATTTTCCGGCCCGCAAGGCCGCCAGCGTGCAGCCTGTCGATATTATCCGGGGCGCGTCGTGAGCGAGCCGCTGATACATGCGATCGACGTGACGCGCGTCATCGGCGGCGAAGTGCCGGCGACGCTGATCCGCAATGTCGATTTCGCCGTGCAGCCAGGTGAATTCGTCGCCATCACTGGCCCATCGGGGTCGGGCAAGTCGTCATTGTTGTATCTGCTCGGCCTGCTCGACGTGCCGACGTCCGGCGAAGTTCGGGTGTTGGGCAAGCCAACGCTGCGCATGTCGGAGAACGCCCGCGCCGACATGCGCCTCGCGTCGCTCGGTTTCGTGTTCCAGTTCCACTTTCTGCTGCCGGAATTCTCGTCGCTGGAAAATGTGATGCTGCCGATGCGCGCCGCCAAGCGCCTGTCGGAATCGCAGGCGCGCATGCGCGCGCAGGACCTGCTCGCGTCGCTCGGCCTCGGGGACCATTCGTTCAAGCGGCCGGATCAATTGTCGGGCGGCCAGCGCCAGCGCGTCGCCATCGCGCGCGCCATGGCCAACGATCCCAGCGTCATTCTGGCCGATGAGCCGACCGGCAATCTCGATACGGCGTCGAGCGATCAGGTGCTGGCGATCCTGCGCGATCTGGTCGACGCGAAGGCCGCCGATGGGCGCGGCCGCGCCGTCGTGGTGGTGACGCACGATCTGGCGCTGGCGGGGCGAGCCGACCGCCGCGTCCACATCGTCGATGGAAAAGTCGCGCCCGCCTCAATCGAATAGGGCCGGGCGACTTGCCAAGCCGCCGCGATCCATGTTCGGTCGCGACGTCAGACATGGAGCCATTCTTGAGCGACTGGAGCAGCCTTTCGTCGGTGCGCCTCGACGGCAAGACCGCAATCGTCACGGGTGCGACGAGCGGCATCGGCATGGAGGCGGCCTTGATGCTGGGCCGCATGGGCGCGCATGTGGTTGTCGCGGGCCGGCGCGAGCAGCAGGGGCGGGCGGTCGTGGCGCGCATTCTGTCTGAAAGCCGCAACGCCAGCACGGCGTTCGAGCGTCTCGATCTGTCGAGCCTCGCCAACGTCGCGGATTTCGCGGCGCGCATCGGCGCGGCGTATCCGGCGATCGACATTCTGGTGAACAACGCCGGCGTTTTGGCGGTGCCGATGCGGACGCTGACTCAAGACGGTTTCGAGCTGCAGATCGGCACAAATTATCTGGCGCACTTCGCCCTGACCGGACGCCTGCTGCCGAATTTGTTGCGCGCGAAGGGCGCGCGCGTCGTCAACATCAGCAGCATTTCGCACAAGGCCGTGCGGCTGTCGCTCGACGACATGCACGCCGCAACGCGCTACCGACCCTGGACGGCTTACGCGGAATCGAAGCTGGCCATGCTGACCTTCGCGCTCGAACTGCAACGGCGCAGCGCGCGCGCCGGCTGGGGCGTGCTCGGCATGGCGGCGCATCCGGGACTGGCGGCGACGGAGATCACCACGGCAGGGCCGGGCGTCGGCATGAAGCGCGAACCGCTGAACCAGCGCGTGATGACGTTCTGCCTTCCCTACATCGGCCAGTCGGCCGCAGCCGGCGCGCTGCCGACCGTGATCGCCGCCGCCGCGCCCGATCTGCCGGGCGGCTCCTACATCGGCCCCCGCGGACTGCTCGAATGGCGCGGGCGCGTCGGCCTCGCGAAAATTTCGGGAGCCGCGCGCGACGAAACGATCGGCGCGGAGCTGTGGAGGCTGTCGGAAGAATTCACGGGCGTGCGCTTCGGCGACGCCTAGGTTTGCATTCCGCCGCCGCATCCCCATAGTGCCGCCGGTTTCATCGGAGTTCGTCAGACGTGTTTCGCGCCGACCCCCAATCCGGCGTCGCCTGGGTGACCGGCGCGAGCAGCGGCGTCGGCCGCGCGGTGGCGCTCGAACTGGCGCGTCGCGGCTACACGGTGGCGGCGACGTCCAATGCGCCTCTTGATCTTGATGTCGTCGCGGCCGAAGCGCCGAGAAAGATATTCGCATTCGCGGCCGACATGACGCGCCCCGACGACATGGCGGAGTCCGTGGCGCGGATCGAGGCGGCTCATGGGCCGATCGCGCTCGCCTTCCTCAACGCGGGCGGACAGTTTCAGGAAGACAGCGGCGATTTC
>CANJEY010000477.1 GCA_947472615.1 Beijerinckiaceae bacterium | reverse complement strand
TTCGGGCGACCATGAGCGGAAGTTCTGGATGCGGCCGACCTTCACGCTCGGCTCGTGGATATAGATCCAGTTGTCCGGGAACAGGTCGGGCTTGTTCACCACCAGCGCCACGGTGACGAAATCGCGATAACGCAATTGCTGCGCGGCTTCGGCGCAATCCGGCATGGGGTCCATGGCGCGGATCAGTTCGGTGATCGGTGCCGACGAGATGACGTGACGCGCGGAGAATTCCGCCGTGCTGCCGTCCTCGCGCTTCGCCTCGATGGTCCAGCGCCCGGAGGCTTCACTGAACTGCAGCTTCTGCAGCGAATGACCCAGATGGACGTCGCCCCCCTGCGCGCGCGTCTTCGCCAAGGCGGCGTCCCACATCATGCCGGGACCTTTGCGCGGATAACGGAAGCTCTCGATCAGCGTCTTGATCACTTGGCCGTCATGGCCCTTGCGCGGCGCGTTCGGGGCGATGGAATTACGCAGCGCGTTGGCCATCGCGGACCAGAGGTCGAGGCCCTTGATGCGCTGCGCTGCCCAGTCGGCGGAGATTTCATCGCACGACATGCCCCACACCTTCTCGGTGTAGGTCTTGAAGAACACGGAAAAGAGACGCTCGCCGAACTGGTTGGCCACCCATTCGTGGAAGGTCTCGGGATTTTCCTTGGGGAACATCTGCCGGTACATGAACGACATCACGCACATGGCGCTTTCGATGTAGCCGAGATTGCCGAGCGCCTCGAAAGCCTTCAGCGGATACGAATAATATTTGCCATCGTAATAGATGCGCGACAGGCGCGGACGCTCGATGAAATCCTGCGGCAGGATCTCGTTCCACAGATCGACCACCTCGCGCGAGCGCGAGAAGAACCTGTGTCCGCCGATGTCGAACAGGAATCCCTTGTAATCGACCGTGCGGCTGATGCCGCCCACATAGACCGGATCCTGTTCAATCACGGTCGTCGGGATGTTCCGCTTCGTCAACAGGTAGGATGCGGTAAGGCCCGCGGGTCCTGCGCCAATTACAAAAACATCGTTTTTCATACGCGGGCACTATCCAGATGAACGCGCGATCGCTTCGACCGCAGGTCCAGATTGCCCGTGAAGTGTTGCCAAACAATTGGCGAAACGGCCTTTCGCGAGAAAGAATCGAAAGGCGTTAAAGCTTTGTTCACCATGCGCGCGTCGCGATGGCGCAGCGGCAGTCGTGCGAACATGGACAAAGCTTAATTTGTCGCCGCTGCGGTCAGGGCGTAGCTTTCGACTCGCGATCCGTTCGCAAGGAGACAAACATGAAATCTCGATTTGGACTTGCCCTCGCGGCGACTGCGCTGCTCGGCGGCGTGACGTTTCTGGCCGTCGGCGCCGACGCCCAGCAGGGGCAAGGCGGCCCCGGCCAGCGTGGCCAGCGCCCGCAGATGTCGCAGGAAGACCGCGCCGCCTTCTTCGATGCGCGCCTCGCGGCGATCCGCGCCGGCCTGCGTCTGTCGGCCGATCAGGACAAGCTGTGGCCGCCGGTCGAAGCGGCCGCGCGCGACATGCAGAAGGCCATGATCGATCTGCGACAGAAAGCGCAGACTGCTGGCCGCCCCGCCAATCCCATCGACGGGTTGAAGCGCCGCGGCGAGGCCGACAGCGCCCGTGGCGCGGCCCTCACCCGGATGGCGGACGCAGCCCAGCCGCTGTGGGCGACGCTGACCGACGAACAGAAGCGCCGCTTCCCGATGTTGTCGCGCGGCATGATGGGCGGCGGACGCGACGGGATGGAGCGAGGCCGTGGACGTGGCCATGACGATGACCGCCGCATGCGTCGCGGCGACAATCAGGGTCCGCCCCCCGGCGGTCCGCCGAATGGCCGTGGTCCCGGACAGGGGCCGGGCCGCGATGGTCAGGGTCCGGGCGGCCAGGGACCTGGGCAAGGACCGGGACCCGGCGGTCCGCAGCGGCAGGGCGCGATCGGCGGCGATCATCCGTTCCGCCTCGGCCAGATGGGGCCGGTCGACCGCGTTTATCCGTAGACCGCGCCTGACGCCCCCGATACCTTCCGGGTGAACGGGAGGCATCGGTGAGCGCAGACAATATTTTGGGGGCCGCTTCTGTGGAGGACGGCCCCCTCGTCATTTCGAAGCAGGGCTATTTCTTCGTCGGCGGGCAATATTTCGAGGGACCGGACGGCCGCTACATGGGCGGTCAGATGTACGTCGAATACCAGATCCCGCACGAGCGCACGCAGCCTTACCCGATCGTGTTCTTCTCCGGCGGCGGCCAGAGCGGTCTGAACTACACCGGCACCCCGGACGGCCGCGAAGGCTGGGCGCAATTCTTCCTGCGGCGCGGCTACGCCACCTATGTGTTGGACCAGCCGGCGCGCGCCCGCTCGCCGTGGCATCCCGAGATGGGCAAGCACACACGTCATACGGTGGCGCGCGTCGAGCAGAACTTCACCGCGCCGGGCCGCAAGCCGCTGTGGCCGCAGGCGGCCCTGCATACGCAGTTTCCCGGAACAGGGGTCGAAGGCGATCCGGCGTTCGACCAGTGTTTCGCCCAGAGCTTTCCGTCTCTGGCGAGCTTCGCCCGGCAGCAGGAACTCAACCGCGACGCCGGCGCAGCGCTGCTCGACAGGATCGGACCCGCGATTCTGCTGACGCATTCGCAATCAGGCACGTTCGGTTGGCTGGTGGCGGACGCGCGGCCGGGACTGGGGAAGGCGATCCTCGCCATGGAGCCGTCCGGCCCGCCGGTGCGCGACAACGTGACGAAGGGGCCGCCTGACTGGTTCGAGGATGGGCCGCTCACGAAGCCGTATGGCCTCACGGCCCCGCCGCTCGCCTACGATCCGCCGCTCGCATCTCCCGACGATCTCCGGTTCATTCGGCAGGCGGCGCCGGAGGGCGAAGGCCTCGTGCGCTGCTGGGGGCAGGCGGAGCCGGCCCGTCAACTCACCAATTTGCGGGACGTGCCGGTGCTGGTTGTGCAGGGCGAGGCCTCCTACCACGCGCCCTACGACCATTGCACGGTCGCCTATCTGCGGCAGGCTGGCGTCGAGGTGGAATTCATCCGGCTGGCCGACCGCGGGATCGCCGGCAATGGCCACATGCTGATGATCGAGAAAAACAATCGGGAGATCGCCGAGGTGGTGGAGACGTGGGTGCGAAGCAAACTTGGAGGAGTCTGAGATGGTGGACCACGCCTCGGCGACTAGGATCAGGACCCATTAAATATCTTGCGGATTGCGTGATCGGCTGATTCATTGGCGACGCACGGA
>CANJEY010000476.1 GCA_947472615.1 Beijerinckiaceae bacterium | reverse complement strand
CCTCGTTCAATTGCGATGCGGGATCGGAATCGGTGCGCATGCGCCGCTCTTCCAGCACCACGTCGCGTTCCGGCGTCACCACATCGTCGGTGAGCACCAGATTGGTCATCCGGTCGGCCTCGAACTCCATCAGCACCGGCAGGTGTTCTTTCGGCACGCGCTGGTAATAGGCCGTGTAGTCCTGCGACGTGAAGGCGTTCTCCTGCCCGCCGAGTTCGGCGACGATTTCGGAGAACTCGCCCTGCGGATGTCTGGCGGTTCCCTTGAACATCAGATGTTCGAGGAAATGCGCAATTCCCGACTTGCCCACCGGATCGTCGGCCGATCCGTTGCGATACCACACCATGTGGGTGACGACGGGCGCGCGGCGATCAGGGATGACCACCACGTCCATGCCGTTGGCGAGGCTGAAATTCTCGATCGGCGGGCCGGCCGGATGACCGGTCGCCGCCGTCTGCGGCGTCAGGGATGCGGAAGAAACTGATGCTGGATTTTGAACCATGAGCGGCCGCTTGTTGTTCGAGTCGGTCTCTGTCGAACAGACAATATAGGACGGCCGGGGGACTTGCGTCAGTCCCCCTCGTGATTGTTCGTTATTCAGCCTGACTGCGGCGAAGCGCGTCCTGACGCACCTGCGCGGGACCGCTGCCGAGATTGTCCTGATAGCTGCGATCCGGCGGCTCGAAGGTCGGCTTGACGAACTTGGTCGGCACCCGGAAGCCCCGCGGCGGCTCGGTGAGGTGGGCGCGGGTCGGCTCGACGCCCGGCACCAGATTCTTGGTGCTGTCCTCTTCCTTCTTCTTGGCAAGGTTGCCCCAGAAGGTGTTGACGTCACAGATCTTGTCCATGTCGTCGCAGCCGCCCTTGTTGACCGGCACCTCGTTGGCGCGGGCGACGCGGCCATATTTCTGCAGATCGCGCGCTGGCAGCGGATCGGCCTCGACGTCGTTGCCGCGCGGCTTGGCGGCGGCGGCCTGCGCCTTCTTCACCCGGGCCAAATCCTGATCGAGCGGCCATTGCGGATTCCGGTTGGCGACCGGCGGCATCGGCTGGCGCAATTCCATCTTCGGCGGCAGCACCAGCGGGGCGCGCTCGCGATATTCGATGCTCGGCTGATCTTTGTCGTTCTCGAACCCGATGCCCATCTTGGCGAGATCGAGCAGGCTCGTGAAAATATTTTCCTGCCCGTCGTCCAAGGCGCGGGCGGGCGAGCCCATCAGCGAGACGGCGAGAGCCATGCTGGCGGCCATCACGGCCGGGCGGCGATAGTGGAGGAGGTCGATCGTCATGGTCCAACCCTGCGTTTACGCATTTCCGGATCGTCGATCCGGCACCTAAGCTGCAAATTCGCGGCAATTTCGAGGCGATCAGACCTCGGCTGCGGGCTTTGCAGCTTCCTTTACGAAGGATGAATCATACAGAAGAAGCACCACGCCGGCAACGATGGCCACATCGGCTAGGTTAAAGACATACCAGTTGATGCGGCCCCAGCGCTCGGTGTCGATGTGCAGCAGGAAGAAATCTGCAACCTTTCCATATGCATAGCGATCGTAGGCGTTGCCCAGTGCGCCGCCAACGATGAACCCCAGGCCCAGCGCCGCCGCCCAGTGCGGCGCCCGCCACATCCAGACGCCAAGCGCGGCGGTCGCCGTCAGCGCCAGCGCCAGAAGCGCCCAGCGGCCGGCTTCCGTCTCGGCGCTGAGCAGCGAATAGGAAATGCCGGGATTCCACGCCATCACCAGATCGAGGAACGGCCCGACGCGGACCGGCTGCCGCGCGGCGATGTCGTAGACGTTCAGCATCCACAGCTTGTGGGCCTGATCGACCAGCAGCGTCAGGGCGGCCGCTATCAGACCGAGGACGCGGGGAGACGCGACGCCTCCCCGGCCGCTCACCCGAGCCTCCCGGCGGCGGCGAGTTCGCGCAGGGCGACAGCGTCGCGCGGCGTCACGTCGGGATAATCCGCCTCGGCGGTCGCCGGATCGAAATAACGCCACGAGCGGGCACATTTGACGCCCGGCGCACGGTCCACCACCACCGCGACGCCCGTCACTTCCAGCAGGCGGAAGGCGTCCGCCGGACCAGCCTCGGCGGCGATCGTCACGCCCGAGGTGATGCAGATCTCGGCGAAGTCGACGCCCGTCAGGGCCGCCCGCAGCTTCTCGTCGGCGATGTACACGCGCGGCGACGCCTCGAGCGACGAGCCGATCGTCTTGTTGGCGCGTGCGATTTCAAGCGCGCCGGTGACGACCGAGCGAACGCGGCGGATCGCGGTCCATTTCTCGGCGAGTTGCGCATTGCGCCATGCGGCTGGAATCTCCGGGAAGCTTTCGAGATGCACCGATTCAGCGCCCGGATAGCGCGACAGCCAAGATTCCTCGCAGGTGAATGGCAGGATCGGGGCGAGCCACACCGTTACTGCGCGGAAGATCTGCTCGATGACCTCCAGCGAGGCGCGACGCTTTCCGCTCGACAGCGGGTCGCAATAAAGCGCATCCTTGCGAATATCGAAGTAGAACGCCGACAGATCGGTGTTGAGGAAGTTGCTCAGCCGCGCAATGACGCGCTTGTAGTCGAAGTTCGCATAGGCGTCGCGAATGTCGCCGTCGAGTTCGGCAAGGCGATGCAGCATCAAGCGGTCGAGTTCATGCGCCTTCGCGATCTCGGTCGGCTGCGTCGCATCGTAATGCGCCAGCGTGCCGAGCATCCAGCGCACCGTGTTGCGCAATTTGCGATAGGTTTCGATGAACGTGCCGAGCACGTTCTTGCCGATGCGTAGATCGTCTGAATAATCCGACGCCGCCACCCAGAGGCGCAGAATATCCGCGCCCGCGTCCTTGATGACGGTCTGCGGCGCAACGACGTTGCCGAGCGACTTCGACATCTTGCGGCCGTTCTCGTCGAGCACGAAGCCGTGGGTCAGCACGACATCGAACGGCGCGCGGCCGCGCGTGCCGCAGCTTTCCAGCAGCGATGAATGGAACCAGCCGCGATGCTGATCCGAGCCTTCGAGATACATGACCTCGTCCGGCCCGCCATCGACCTTGCGCGAGATGCCCGCGAGGCCCGGGAAGTGTCTGGCGTCTTCCAGCACGAACGAATGCGTCGAGCCTGAATCGAACCAGACGTCGAGAATGTCGGTCTGGCGTTCGTAATCGGCGAGGTCATAGTGCGGGCCGAGCAAGTCCTGCGCGGTATCGGCGCTCCACGCATCGACGCCCATTTCGCGCACCGCGGCGACGATGCGCGCGTTG
>CANJEY010000475.1 GCA_947472615.1 Beijerinckiaceae bacterium | reverse complement strand
TGCGGGCCGAGGCCGGGGTGGCCGAAGACAGAACGGTCATGCCGATCGTCAGGGCGGCGAGGGAAGCGGTCAGGGTCTTCTTGAAATTCGTGTTCATGGCTCTCTCCTGTTGGTCTGCCGTGGGCTTGACCCGTTCGGCGATGTTTGGAGATTAGTCACCATAGCGAGAAAGCGATGTGCGCGGACGCACTGGGCGATGCTGATGGAGTTTTCGCATGAAGCGCGGCCTCGCTCGCCTGCGGATTCGCCAGCGCCATCTGGGCCTGCAAATCCGATGCGGCTATTTATTTCAGCGCTTTCTCGATCTGCGGCATCAGCGTATCGCGCAAGCTCTCCTCGCTGAGCGGGCCGATGAACTTGTAGGCGATCGTTCCGTCGCCGCGCACCACGAAGGTTTCCGGCACGCCGTAGACGCCCCAGTCGATCGCCGCGCGGCCGGGCTTGTCGACGCCGATCAGCCCATAGGGATTGCCGTCGTCGGCCAGAAACTTGCGGGCGTTCTGCGGCTCGTCCTTGTAGTTCACGCCCGCGATGCGGACGCCCTGCGCTTGCAGGCTGGCGTCGCGCGCCAGTTTCATCAGGACAGGATGCTCGTCGTGGCAGGGCGCGCACCACGAGGCGAAGATGTTGACCAGCGTCACCTTGCCCTGCCGCAATTCCTTGTCGGAGAAGCCCGGAACCCCGACGCCATCGAGTGGCGGCAGATCGAAGTTTGGCGCGACCTTGCCGATCAGCGGCGAGGGCAGACGCGAGGAATCCCCCGCGCCGAGCCGAACGTAGAACAACGCCGCCAGCGCCAGAAACGCCAGCAGCGGCGCGAGGATCAGCAGCCGGCGCGGCTTCTTCGGCGCAGGCTCCGACGGTTCGCGCGGCGGCATCGGCGGGGGCGCGTATTCGCTGGGCCGCATGTGCTCTCTCAATTGCGCCGCGTCTCAGACAGGCGCGACAAGGCGCGCGTCAGGGCGCGATGATCGCGGACAATGCCGATTCCCATCCCGGCCACGACCGCGAACGCGATGGCGAAGGCGGCGATGATGTAGCCGGCGTGATCCACGTCAGACCTCCATGTCGGCGAAGCGCAGATCGGCCTGCCCGCCGTCGGCCGCGTTCGCGGCCAGCATGGTCAGGCGGTGCAGACGCCGGCGCAGGATCTCGTTGCGGGTCGCCATCAGATGCAGGCTGATGAACAGCAACGTGAACGCCAGCGCCATCACCAGCAGCGGCCACAGCATCGAGGGCGCGATCGTCGGCCCGCCGGCGCGGAACACTGAGGCGGGCTGATGCAGAGTGTTCCACCAGTCGACCGAAAACTTGATGATCGGAATGTTTACGACGCCAACCAGCGTCAGGATCGCGGCGGCGCGCGCCGCCTTGCCGGGTTCCTCGATGGTCTGCCACAGCGCGATCAGCCCGAGATAGATCAGGAAGAGCACCAGCACGGACGTCAGCCGCGCATCCCACACCCACCACGTTCCCCACATGGGCTTGCCCCACAGCGAACCGGTGACGAGGCACACGAACGTGAAGGCGGCCCCCAGCGGCGCGGCGGCCTTCTGGGCCGCGTCCGCCAGCGGATGCCGCCAGACCAGCGTGCCAAGCGCCGACGCCGCCATCGTCATGTAGCAGAACATCGATAACCACGCGGACGGGACGTGGATGTACATGATCCGCACCGCATCGCCCTGCTGATAATCGGCGGGCGCGACAAAGAACGTCATGTAGAGCCCGGCCGCCATCAACGCGGCCGTCGCAGCCGCCAGCCACGGCAGGACGCGATCGACCAGCGTCAGAAAGAAGGTCGGGTTGGCGTATTTCCACATGCGTCCACGATTTAGGCCGCGGCAGGCGCGATGGCAATTCACGAGTCGGGAGGGTTACTCGCCCAGGCTCCGCAACGCCGCGGCCGCCGCGAAGGGGGCTCCGACCGCGCTGAGCAACGTCAATGCGCATAGGATCATGAACGGGGTTCCGAAGGACGCCACCGCGTCGCTGGCGGCGGCCGCCGCCGACACGCCGAAGATCAGCACCGGCACCGCCATCGGCAGCACCAGAATAGCCATCAGCAGGCCGCCGCGCCGCAGCGTCGCGGTCAGCGCCGCCCCCATCGCGCCCAGAAAGGTCAGAGCCGGCGTGCCGGCTAGAAGCGACAGCGTGACGCCCGCCAGCGCCTGCGGCTCCATCGCCAGCATGACGCCGAAGACCGGCGCGGCGAGCGCCAGCGGCAGGCCGGTCGCGGTCCAGTGCGCGGCGCATTTGACCAGCACGATCAGTTCCAGCGGTGTATCCGCCATGCGCAGCAGGTCGAGGGAGCCGTCCTCGTGATCGGCCTGAAACAGCCGGTCGAGGCCGAGCAGGGTCGCCAGCAGCGCGCCGATCCACAGGATCGCCGGACCGATGCGGCCGAGAAGATTGAGGTCGGGACCGATCGCGAATGGCACGATCGTCACCATGATCAGGAAGAACACGACCCCCATGGAGCCGCCACCGCCGATGCGGCGCGCCAGCCGCAGATCGCGCAGGAACAGGGCCGCCAGCGCACGCGTCATGAGCGCGCTCCGAGCCGCAGTTCGCGAGCGGATTCGAGGCCGAGCGGCGCGTGGGTCGCGGCAACGATCAATCCGCCATCTGTAAGATGCTCCGCCATGAGCGCCGCCAGCCGATCCTGCGTGGCCGCGTCGAGCGCCGTAGCAGGTTCGTCGAGCAGCCAGACGGGGCGCGGCGCAACCAGCAGCCGCGCCAGCGCAAGACGGCGCTTCTGGCCGGCCGACAGATAGCCGGCCGGAATGTCGGCCGCATGGCCGATCGACAGCGCCGCCAGCGCCTCGGCGGGCGGGCGGCCCGGATGCGCGTTCCCGCCCAGCATGGCGCGCCAGAACTCGAGATTTTCGGTCGCGGTCAGCGACGGCTTCTGGGCTTCCGCATGACCGACGTAATGCGCGTGCGCGCCGGGCGCCGGATCGTCGTCCGCCAACAGTCCTTCGAGCCGGACCGCGCCGGCGGCGGGCCGCAACAGACCGGCCAGCACCCGCAGCAGCGACGACTTGCCTGCCCCGTTCGGCCCCGTAACGACGAGCGCCTCGCGGGACGCGACCGCCAGCGAGAGGTCATGCGCCAGCAGACGTCCGCCGCGCTCGACGCTGAGACCCTCGGCCGCGAGCCGCAAGCGGGGAAAAGAGGATGCGGACGGCAAACGCGCTCCGGCGAAATATCCAGGTGACCGTAGTCACGACTATGGTTCGTGTAGCGCGTGACGCCAAAATTATCTAT
>CANJEY010000474.1 GCA_947472615.1 Beijerinckiaceae bacterium | reverse complement strand
GTTTCGCCGGCAGCAGCGCCGACGGCATGGGACGAAACTCGATCATCTGCTGCGCTTGCTGAACCGCATCAATGTCGAGACGCTGCAGGCCTTCCATCGAATCGAGCGCAGCGCCTTCGACGTTGCGATTCTGCTCACCGCCTTCGGCGGCTTCCCGGCTGACCTGCGGCTGGTCGTCCCCGGCGAAATTGTCCGCCGAGCCCGCCTGCGGATTACCGGCGACGATCTGTTCGCGCGCTTTCTGCGTCTTGTCCGCAAGCGAACGCGAATACGGCAGCCGGTAGGAACGCGGCACGCCAACCGGAACGTTGTTGGCGTCGATTTCCTCGACCCACATGTAGATCGCGCCGGGGTCCGCGATGCGCTTGTCCGGCTCGACGACGCGCACCCAGAGGAGTTGAAAGTTCCCGGGAAGCTTTCCGGTGCCGGGCCAGCCCAGCAGGCTGCGGGTCTCGAAGAACACGTTCACGAAAAACACGCAGGACACCACGATCGCCAGCGCCTTCCAGCGCCAGTGCAGCGGCGCCTTCAGGCCCATCACGAGTAGCAGAACGCCCAGCACCACATAGGCAGCCGAAATGGCGAGAACCGTCGTCAACATGGCGCGGCCTCCCTATTTGGCATTGCGGCGCACAGAGCGCGTCAGCTGGATGAGTGATTTCTCGCGGCTGTTCACATCGACGACGCCGCCGTCCTTGTCGATGACGAAGCGGATCGCAGTGCGCTCCTGACCGGCGCGATCGAGATTAAACGTGTCGTAGTAGAGGATCTCCACCTGCGGGTTGATCTTCTCGACCTTCACCGACACCGGCACCGGCTTGTTTGTGGTAGCGAGATAGTGGTTGACGTTGACCGTATATTCTCCCGCCACGATGCCCCGGATGCTCACAGTTTCCTCGCGGATCGGATTGAGGATCTTCTTGCCGTTGACGGTGATGAAATCGTTCCCGCCGCCGCGATCGTCGCGCTCCAGCACCATGAAGCCGGACTCGCGCTCGTGATACCAGACGATGTTACCGACCGGGTCTTCGACATAGAGATCGAGATCGTCGGGATGATTGTCGGGCCACACCATCGAGATGATGAATTCGGCCTTTGTGTCGACCTTGCCGGTCTTGGCTTCCGGATTCATCACCAGAAGCGCGACGAAGAACAGGAAGGCCACAACCTGCAGGCCCTTGAACAGCATCACCGAGAAAGGATCGAAATTCTCCTCCCGCGGGTAATTACTGAAGCTGTCCATCCCGACCCCGTTCGAGCACCGAGACGACAAACACTTCCGTGAGATCGGTGGCGAGCGAGAACAGTTTCGCGGTCGCCTCGTCGAGCAGGTAATACTGGCACTTGATCAGGATCGAGCCGATGAGGCCGCTCAGCGTCGTGTACATGGCGACCGCCATGCCGTCGCTCATCAGGCCCATCGAACTGCGCACCGAGGCCTTGTCGGCCGCGTCGAGGCCTGCGATCGGCGCGAGCATCATGATGAAGCCGATGATGGTGCCGAGCAGGCCGAGCTTCATGAGGCTGTCGCTGGCGAAGCTGCCGAGATAGTTCGGGCCGCGCAAGGAATCCGCGAGGCCGCGCAGCAGCAACGTCTGATCGAGCCGGTGACGGCCCTGCAGGCCCGCCTTCAGGATCAGATTTCGGATGTGGTTCGTTACCTGCCCCGGCGGCAGGCGCACACCGTCGGACGTTTCGACCACATCGCCAATGACGCGGAAATTGCGCACGCCCGTGCTGACGATGGCGAGCACGCGCTGCGCCTGATCGTTCTCGCGCGAAATCGTATTGGTGCGTGCGAAGCAATGCGCCGCCGTCAGCACGTACAGCACGGAGACGATGGCAGAGATGTGCGTCTTGTCGGAGGCCAGCATCAACCGGAACAGGCCGAAGTACCAGACCATCGCGAAACCGAAGATCGTCACGCCGGTGAAGATCATCCATCGCAACAGCGGCAGGCGATCGGTCGGCATCGGGCGATCCTGGATGGCGGCGGTCATCGATGCCTTTTCTTGCGGTTCGATATCGGTCCGCGATAGTCACCCCGCGCGACCGCGTGTCAAGGTGAGGGGACCGCCTGTTCGGGGCCGAAACAATGGCTTATTGCCGCAATGGCGCTCTCGTCTTCAGGCTTTCTTGGGCGGCGGGATGCGGCCGAGAAGGTAGAATTCGTCGTTCGGCCTGATGCTGGCGACATTGGCGATGCGGTTCGACATGCCGAAGAACGCCGTGATGGCGGCGATGTCCCATGCGTCGTCGTCGGTGAATCCATGAGCCGTCAGACGCGCGAAGTCATCGTCGCTGACGGACTGCGCGTCGAGGGCGACCTTCATGGCGAAGTCGAGCATGGCGCGCTGGCGCGGGGTGATGTCAGCCTTGCGATAATTGATCGCCACCTGATCGGCGATCTGCGGGTTCTTCGCCCGGACACGCAGGATCGCCCCGTGGGCGATGACGCAATACTGGCATTCGTTGGCGGCGCTCGTCGCCACGACGATCATCTCGCGCTCGGCCTTTGTGAGGCCGCCATCCTTTTCCATCAGGGCGTCGTGATAGGCGAAGAAAGCGCGGAATTCGTCGGGCCGATGCGACAACGCCAGGAATACATTCGGCACGAAGCCCGACTTTTCCTGCACGGCGAGAATGCGCGCGCGCAGATCGTCGGGAAGGTCGAGGATCGCGGGGACCGGAAAACGGCTGATCGGAGGCTTGCTGTCAGACATGCGGGCTGCTCCGTCGCAAGGCCGGCGATGGTGGGCGGTGAGGGACTCGAACCCCCGACATCCTGCGTGTAAAGCAGGCGCTCTACCAACTGAGCTAACCGCCCGCGCCGTGGCGACGCGCCACTTCTAGAAGACCCGCGCCCGGCTGCCAAGGGATGGCGCATCGGGCCTATCAAAAGAAAGGCCGCGGAACCGAAGTTCCGCGGCCGGATTTTGCAGCATCGGCGATCAGTGGGCGCGCACGCCCACCGGATCGTCCTCGACGACTTCGATCGCCGGCGCGGCGGCGACAGCAGCCGTGTCTTCGCCCCACTTGATCGCCACCGGCGCACGCACGAGCGCGTGGGCCAGCACTTCTTCCATGCGGGAGACCGGAACGATCTCCAGCGCGTTCTTCACCGAAGCCGGCAACTCTGCGATGTCCTTGGCGTTCTCTTCCGGTATCAGCACCTTCTTGAGACCGCCGCGCATCGCGGCGAGCAGCTTTTCCTTCAGACCGCCGATCGGCAGCACGCGGCCACGCAGCGTGACCTCGCCCGTCATG
>CANJEY010000473.1 GCA_947472615.1 Beijerinckiaceae bacterium | reverse complement strand
GCGTCGCATCGCCGACCGGCACCACGTCCGTATGGCCGGCGAACATCAGGTGCGGACCAGTCGCGCCGATGCGGGCGTAAAGATTGTCGATGTCGGGCGTGCCCGGCTCGCTGAACACGACGCGATGCGTGGCGAAGCCGGCCTGTTTCAGCAGGCCCTCGATATAGGAGAGCGCGCCGCCGTCATCGGGCGTGACGGAGGGGCAGCGGATCAGATCGCGGGCGACGGACAGGGCGGAAGGGGAAGCCATGCCCGACGCTTAGCATGCGGGCGTGGAGGCTCGCCAGTGGCGAGCGGCGTCTCAGTATTGCAGCGAGACGTTGCCGCCCGTCGGCCCCAGCCCCGCCGGCACCGGCACGATCGAGGCGGCGAAATTTGCGTTGAGGTAAAGCATCGGGCTCGATTGCAGCGTCAATTGCCGCGCCACGATGATCGTGTAGCTCGACTGATCGCCCACCGCGTTCGGCGAGCCGATCACCAGATTGCCATTGGGGAAATACAGCGTGCCGAGCAAATTATGGGCGTTCTGGCTCGAAATCTGATGCACTGTCTTCAGCGACGATTGCCGCTCTTCCCAGATCAGCATCCCGGCCATCGGACCGTTGATCGGGGCGGAGAGATTGACCGTCGTGGTCGGCTCGAAGTCGAGCGTGGTGGCCGATCCGGTGAGGTAGAATCCGACGCCCGCGCCCGTCAGCGTCGAGTTCGTGCGCAGTACGAGGCCGCCATTCTGGATGATGTAAATGCCCGGCAGGGCGGTGACGACCGAGCCGTTCTCGATCGTCAACCCGCCACAATAGCGGCCCGGCGTGATCGTCGTGATTTTTTTCTTGATGGCGATGTTGTTGAAATCGCAGGCGGCCGGAATCGGCGGCGGGGTGCGGGCAGCCAGAGGATCCCTCAACACAGGGCAGCCGGTCATCGGCAAGTTGGTGTAATTCGCCGGCGTGCCGGCGTAGCCGCCGCGCGTGCAGGCGAAGGCGGAATTCAGCACCGACGAATCCGCGACATTGATGGCCGCCGGATCGGACGAGTTCGAATAGACCGCGCAGGACGCCGCGTTAATGTTCGAGCCGAGCGAGATCGTCATGTCCTGCGGCAGGCTCGTGTCGAGCGTCAGCAGGCAGAGCGGCGCCATGTTGGTGACGACGGCGCGGGCGGACACCGAGATCGTCGCGAACGGCAGGCCGAGGCTCTGCGGCATCACGGTCTTGACCTTCTTGGTCAGCTTGACGGTGGCGGACGACTTGTTGGCCGGAACGCTGGTGGAGATCGACGGCGCGGCCGCGCCCATTGCGCCCTGCACATAGTCGGTGGCGATCTGCTGCACGATGGCGGGCGTGGTGGTGGCGAGCTTCAGCTCCCTGGCAGCCGACAGCGCCGCCTGATCGGCGACAGACTGGAGGTTCGTCCTTGCTCCGCTGTAGGACGTGTAGTCCAGCGCCAGCCCGGTCGCGCCCAGCAGCACGGGTGCGGACGTGCCGAACACGACGGCGGTCGAGCCCGAAATCGACGATGACATGCCAACAATGGCGGCGGCGACAAATCGCCCGAACGAGCGCAATGGAAACATCTCGGCCCTCTTAGTGCCGAGGATCATGCCAGAGACGTCTGAAATCCAGGTTAGGACCATGCTCCGTATGGGCGAGGTTGCCGCAACGCTTCGCTAACCACGCTGCGTCAGGCGTCGCGCCCGTGCTTGAAGCCCATTTCCCAGATCGCCCACGCGATCGCCGCCAGCGTCAGCGCGTCGACGGAATAGACCCAGCCGCGCGACATCACGTCGGCGACGCGCGGCTGCAGCCAGTGCATGGAGCCGTCGAGCAGCGCCGCGAAAGGCACGAGGCCAGCCATGGAGGTCGAGCGGCCGAGATCGCGCAGCCGCTTGCCGCTCAGCATCACGAAACTGGCGGAGGCCAGCATGATGGCGAGCGCGAACAGGGTGACATATACATAGGCCACGATGGTGGCCGGCGCGACCAGCGCCGCATTGGCGTCAAGCGAACGCGACGAATACGGCTCGATCGCGAACCAGCCTGCCGTCATCGCCGCCAGCCCCGCCGCCAGCAGGCCGACGCCTTGCCACCAGTCCCGCGCGCCGATGCGCCCCTGCTCTGTGCGGAACAGGAAACGCAGCCGTTCGCCGGACAGGAGGCCTGACATCAATCCCTCAGCAGTTCGTTGATGCCGGTCTTGGAGCGCGTCTGCGCGTCGACGGTCTTGACGATGACGGCGCAATAGAGCGACGGGCCGGGCTGGCCGTTCGGCAGCGCCTTGCCGGGCAGCGAGCCCGGCACCACGACCGAATAGGGCGGCACATGGCCGGTGATGATCACGCCGGTGTCGCGATTGATGATCTTCGTTGAAGAGCCGATGAATACGCCCATCGACAGCACCGAGCCCTGACCGATCACCACGCCCTCGACGACTTCCGAGCGCGCGCCGATGAAGCAATTGTCCTCGATGATCGTCGGGCCGGCCTGCAGCGGCTCCAGCACGCCGCCGATGCCGACGCCGCCCGACAGATGCACGTTCTTGCCGATCTGCGCGCAGGAGCCGACCGTGGCCCAGGTGTCGACCATGGTGCCGCTGTCCACATAGGCGCCGAGGTTGACGAACGACGGCATCAGCACGACGCCGGGCGCGATATAGGCCGAGCGGCGCACCACGCAGTTCGGCACCGATCGGAAGCCGGCGGCCGCATGTTCGGTCGCGGTCCAGCCGTCGAACTTCGACGGAACCTTGTCCCACCACGAGCCGCCGCCGGGGCCGCCCGAGATCGCCCACATGTCGTTGAGGCGGAACGACAGCAGCACTGCCTTCTTCAGCCACTGGTTGACCTTCCAGCCTTCGGGACCGGTCTTGCCCTCGATCTTCTCGGCGACGCGCGCCTTGCCGGCGTCGAGCAGGCTCAGCGCCTCGTTCACAGCATCGCGAATTTCGCCCTTGGTCGAGGAATTGACGCTCGCCGCATTGGCGAAGGCGTCATTGATGATCGTCTCGAGTTGGGCGTGCGACATGTTGGGGCTCTCCCGCTGCAATTGAAATTCGGCCGGAGGTTTCGACGGGAGCGGGGCGGAAGTCAATGGGCGGATGTCTACGCGAGGCGGAGGGTTCCGTCATCCTGAGGAAGCCGCGCAGCGGCTGTCTCGAAGGACGAGGGAACCCGGATGGCGCGCACACCCGCATCCTCGTCCTTCGAGACGGCCCTTTCAGGGCCTCCTCAGGATGAGGGCTGGAGGTTGGCAGAGGGCTGAAGGTTAGCGGGAGGGCTGAAGGTT
>CANJEY010000472.1 GCA_947472615.1 Beijerinckiaceae bacterium | reverse complement strand
CGAATCCGGCACCGGCAAGGAACTGGTGGCCCGCGCGCTGCACGATTACGGCAAGCGCCGCAGCGGCCCGTTCGTGGCGATCAACATGGCCGCTATTCCGCGCGACCTGATCGAAAGCGAATTGTTCGGCCACGAGAAGGGGGCCTTCACGGGCGCCAACACGCGCTCCGCCGGCCGCTTCGAGCAGGCCGAAGGCGGCACGCTGTTCCTCGACGAAATCGGCGACATGCCGATGGAGGCGCAGACGCGTCTTCTGCGCGTGTTGCAGCAGGGGGAATACACGACTGTCGGCGGGCGTTCGCCGATCAAGACCAACGTCCGCATCGTGGCGGCGACCAACAAGGATCTGCGCATCCTGATCCAGCAGGGGCTTTTCCGCGAGGATCTGTTCTTTCGGCTCAATGTCGTGCCGCTGCGCCTGCCGCCGCTGCGCGAACGAAGCGAGGACATTCCGGACCTCGTGCGCCACTTCTTCAAGATCGCCGCCGCCGAAGGTCTGCCGCAGAAGCACATGGATCACCCGGCGCTTGAGCGCATGAAGCGCTATCGCTGGCCGGGCAACATCCGCGAACTCGAGAACCTGATCCGCCGCCTCGCGGCGCTCTACCCGCAGGAGGTCGTCAGCGACTCGCTGGTGGAATCCGAACTCGGGATGGAAAGCCCGGTCCTGCCAACGCGTTCGCCCAATGCCCGGCCCGAGGCGCACGCCGCGCCCAGCTCCTCGCTGGCGGAAGACCACGAGACGCTGTCGCTCGCGGTCGAGCACCACATGGCCGGCATGTTCAAGGAATATGGCGAAGACCTGCCGCCGCCGGGCCTATATCACCGCGTCCTGCGGGAGATTGAGTATCCGCTGATTTCCGCTGCTCTGGCGGCGACGCGGGGCAATCAGATCCGGGCGGCCGAGCTGCTCGGCCTCAACCGCAATACGCTTCGCAAGAAGGTGCGCGACCTCGATATTCGGTTGATGCGGTCGCCGCGCTGAGGCAATCCACCGAATAATCCCGAACCTGTCCGAAAAATGTCGCAATTCGGCAACAGCGTTGCCTTTGCGCAACGGATCGGGCATGACGAATTCCGACTGCGCCCATGCCCCCGATCCGGCCTCTGTAGCCGCATCGGTTTCTTGAACGCTGGTTTCGGAATGCGTCCGCGCCGATGAATGACCAAGACAGACTCGCTCAGGACGCGGTTCCGCCCGTGAGCAGACGGCGATGGGCGACGCGGCTCGGTCCCTATCTGGTCACGCTGGCTGTAGTGTGCGCCGTCGTCACCCTGTTGGTTCTGGCGGATTTTACCCCTGTTTCGCCGACGAATTCCGTCGTCGTGTCGCTGTTCAGCGCCAACTTCGTGCTGATCATCGGCCTGCTGATCCTGCTGATCGCGGAAGGCTGGAATCTCGTCGCCGATCTGCGGGCCCGGGCGGCGGGCGCGCGGCTGCATATCCGCATCGTCACTTTGTTCACTGGCATCGCGGCGATCCCGGCGATTTTGATCGCCATCACCGGATCGCTGACGCTGGAGCGGTCGCTGAACCCGGCGATCATGCAGGATTTTCGCGGCTTCATCCTGAACACGGCCGAGGCCGCCAAGCTGTTCCGCGAGGCCCAGTGCCGTTCGCTGCTGCAGGAGACGGAGCTTACGGCGTCCGATCTCGACCGGATCCAGCCGACCTTTGTGGCCAACAGGTCGCTTTTCCACAATTATTTCGAGGCGCGGGCGAAGATTCTCGGTTTCGCGGTGTCCGCTCTGATGACCCGTACCGGCGAGGTGATCGAGCGGATCGACATCGACCCCAACGCCCGGATCGTGACGCCGGAGCAGAGCGACTTCGACGAGGCCAAGAGGGGCGAGCCGCTCTGCCTGATCCTCGACGACGGCAAGACGTTCGTGGCGCTACGGCAGGCGCGCGCGTTCGACGAGACCTATGTGTACGCCGCGCGGCCGCTCGATCCGTTTGCGATCGAATTTCCCAAGCAGGCGAGCGCCCTGATCGAGCTCTACGACACGTTCGACGCGCACCGGCTCAATATCATTCTGGCCTTCGCCACCATGTTCGCGCTGATCGCGATCGTGATGTTGCTGTCGGCGAGCTGGCTCGGCATTTCGTTCGCCAACAGGCTGGTCGCGCCAATCCGCCGACTCATTTCAGCGACGGATCGCGTGTCGACCGGCGATCTGCTGGTTCAGGTGCCGGTGAAGCGATCGGAAGGCGATCTCGCGCATCTGGGCGAGACGTTCAACAAGATGACGTCGGAACTGCGCCTGCAGCAGAACCGACTCATCGCGGCGAGCCGCCTCAACGACGAGCGCCGCATCTTCACCGAGGCCGTGCTGTCGGGCGTGCCTGCGGCCGTCATCGGCATCGCGGGCGATACGCGCATCACGGTCCTCAATGCGTCGGCGCTGAAGCTGGTGGAAGGCGCGAACGAGGATGCGGACGCAATCGTCGGCAAACCCCTCAACGAGCCGTTTCCGGAGCTTGGAAATATCATTGAGGAGGCGCGCGGCAGCTCGCAGCGCCTCTATCAGAGCCAAACGACGCTGCTGCGGCAAGGTCGCGAGCGCACGTTCAACGTGCGCGTCACGACGGAGCAGGGCTCGTCTTCTGTCGGCAGCCTGGTCATCACGCTCGACGACATCACCGAACTCGTGTCGGCGCAGCGCACCGCCGCATGGGCGGACGTGGCGCGCCGGATCGCGCACGAGATCAAGAATCCGCTGACGCCGATCCAGCTTTCCGCCGAGAGGCTGAAACGCAAATACGGACGCACCATCACGCACGAACGTGAGATTTTCGACCAGTGCACGGACACAATCGTGCGTCAGGTCGACGACATCAAGCGCATGGTGGACGAGTTCTCGTCGTTCGCCCGCATGCCGAAGGCAACGCCGGTAAGCGACGACCTCAGCTCGACGATCCGGCAGGTTCTGTTCCTGATGCGCGTCGGCCATCCCGAGATCGCGTTCAACGATCATCTGCCGGACGAAAACGTCATCGCGGTGTTCGATCGCCGGCTGCTGTCGCAAGCGCTGACCAACGTCATCAAGAACGCCACGGAAGGCATCAACGCCTTGCCGGAAAACGAGCGGACCACGCCCGCCATCGACGTGTCTCTGTCGATCGGCGAGGACGACGTGGTGTCGATCGACATCGCCGACAACGGCAAGGGCTTTCCAACCGAGAACCGCCAGCGGCTGCTTGAGCCCTACATGACGACGCGCGCCGAAGGCACCGGCCTTGGCCTGCCGATCGTGGCGAAAATTCTGGAAGACCACGGCGGCGG
>CANJEY010000471.1 GCA_947472615.1 Beijerinckiaceae bacterium | reverse complement strand
TGTTCGAGTCCGTGATGAAGGGTGATATTCGCGGTGCGCTCGAGCTGCTGAAGGAGCAGTACGATCTCGGCGCCGATCCGTCGCTGGTGCTGGCCGATCTCGCCGAGTTCGTGCATTTCGTCACGCGGCTGAAGCTTATCCCTGGTACGAAACTCGACGCGGCGGTGACGATCGAGGAGCGTACGCGCGGCCCGGCTTTCGCTCAGTCGCTGACCATGCCGGTGCTGACGCGCGCCTGGCAATTGCTGCTGAAAGGCATGCAGGACATCAAGGATTCGCCGCGCCCGCTGGCGGCCGCCGACATGGTGCTGGTGCGACTCGCGTATGCGGCCGATTTGCCCTCGCCCGAGGACGTGCTGCGCCGGCTCTCGACGATGCCGACGGAAGCGCCTCCGGGAGGCGGGCGTTCTGCGCCGTCGTCGTCGGGTGGCGGCGCGTCCGCCGCGCAGGTCGCGCGGCCGATGCTGGCGGCCTCCGCCGCGCCCATGGCGTCGAGCGCGCCGCAGGCGCGCGCCGAAGCGGCCGAGCCGCGCGTGCGGCTGCGTTCGCTGGAAGACATCGTGGCGCTGGCGCAGGTCAATCGTGACATCCAGCTGAAGATCGCGCTCGAACGCGATGTGCATCTGATCCGCTTTGAGGAAGGCTCTATCGAATTCGCGCTGGAGCCCGGCGCATCGCCGCAACTCGCCGCGACCCTGATGCGACGTTTGCAGGAATGGACCGGCATCCGCTGGATGGTGGCGATTTCGTCTGCGCCCGGCGCCCTGTCGCTGCGCGAGCAGGCCGATGCGCGCGCCGAGGAAAAGCTGACGGGCGTGCGGGCCGATCCGCTGGTTCGCAGCGTGATGGAGCGTTTTCCAGGCGCGGAGATCGTCGCAGTGCGAACGCCGGAGCCTGAGCCCGAGCCGACCACGATTGCGCCGCCCGCCGAAACCATCGGCGACGAAATCGAATATGCCGACCAGATCTATTCCGACGAAGACCTCTGAGGACCGACATGAAAGACATCATGGGCATCATGAAGCAGGCGCAGGCCATGCAGGCGCGGATGCAGGAGATGCAGCAGGAGCTTGAAACCGTCGAGGTTCAGGGTCAGTCCGGCGGCGGGCTCGTGCGCGTCACGCTGACCGCAAAAGGCATGATGAAGGGCGTGGCGATCGACGACTCTCTGATGAAGGTCGAGGAAAAGGAAATCGTCGAAGACCTGATCGTCACCGCGCACGAGGACGCGCGCAAGAAGGCCGAGCGCGTGATGGAAGAGAAGATGAAATCCGTCACGGCCGGCCTGCCGCTGCCGCCCGGCATGAAACTGCCGTTCTGATCGTGGCGGAACGCGTCGCCGGACCCGAGATCCAGCGTCTCATCCAGTTGTTGTCGCGGCTGCCGGGTCTCGGTCCGCGCTCGGCGCGCCGCGCCGCGTTGCATCTGATCCGCAAGCGCGAGGAATTGCTGGGGCCGCTGGCCGACGCGATGCAGGTGGCGCGCGAGCGCATCGTGGTGTGTTCGGCCTGCGGCAATGTCGACACGAGCGACCCGTGTACCGTTTGCCGGGACGAGCGGCGCGACCCGAAAATGCTCATCGTGGTCGAGACTGTGGCGGATCTCTGGGCGCTGGAGCGCGCCGGCGCGATCCGCGCGCGCTATCATGTGCTGGGCGGCACGCTGTCGCCGCTCGACGGCGTCGGCCCGAAGGATCTCAACATCGAAACGCTTGTGGGGCGTGTGGCGGACGATCAGGTGAGCGAGGTGATCCTCGCTGTCAACGCCACCGTCGATGGCCAGACGACAGCGCATTACATCACCGATCTGCTGTCGCATCTCGACATCAAGATCACGCGGCTCGCGCATGGCGTGCCGGTCGGGGGTGAGTTGGATTACCTCGACGACGGCACGCTGGCCGCCGCGATCCGCAGCCGGACGGTATTCTGAACTCGATCCGGGATTTGCAGCATTGCCGCCACGATGCATGGCGTCGCCATGGCGACGCGCCGCATCGCCAGAACGTGACTTGCGTGACTCCGCCCGCCATGTTGGTCTTTCGGCAGCTCCGCTTCGGGAGGAAGCCATGAAAACCGTCTCTCGCGTCTGCCTCGCCGCTCTGGCTTTTGCGTCGCTGGCCGTTGCGTCTTCCGCGATGGCGCAGAATGCGCGCCGCGGGCCAGCGGTCTACAATTCAGATCCCTATGGCTATCCCGGGCAGGGCCGCTCGGTGAACTCCCCGGGGTCGGTGCAAATCGACACGACCCATCAGGTGCCTTCTTGCAACACGACGCGCGAACAGGTGCCGATGGCGGGCGGCGGTCTCGTCTGGCAATTGCGCACCGACTGCACACGCGATCCGTACTGAGCGGCTGACAGTCTCTATTCCGCGGCCCGCACTGTCGCCGGCAAGGGCGGCGCAGCGGGCGTCTCGGCAAATTCCATCTGGTCGATGCGGTCGCCGCGTTTGGCAATTTTCTCCGCTGACGTCGCGATCCCGGTCAAATCCTCCTGCGCCTGCCGGAAGTGATTTTCCAGCTTGCCGGCGCGATCCTGCAGACGCTCGACATCCTTCAGCAGCAGCCGCACTTCGTTCTGGATGTGATGCGCCTGCTCGCGCATGCGTGCGTCGCGGACGATGGCCTGCATCACCTGAATGGCCATCATCAGCAGCGACGGCGACACGATGATGATGCGGGCGCGATGCGCCTTCTGCACGACATCGTCGAAGTGCTCGTTCAGGTCGCCGTAAATCGACTCCGAGGGCACGAACAGAACCGCCAGATCCTGTGTTTCGCCGGGCACGAAATAGCGTTCGGCGATATCCTTCACGTGCTTGCCGACATCGTTGCGGATGCGCTGCGAGGCCTGCTGGCGCTCGGGTTCGTTCTTCGCGTCGCGAAAGGCCGTGAAGGCTTCAAGCGGAAACTTGGCGTCCACAACCATCACGCGATCGTCGCCCGGCAGGCGGATCACGCAATCGGGCCTGTTGCGATTGCTCAGCGTGTACTGGAATTCGTAGGCCGAGGTTGGCAAACCGTCGCGGACGATCGATTCCATGCGGCCCTGTCCGAATGCGCCGCGCGCCTGCTTGTTGGCCAGAATGTCCTTCAGGCCGACGACTTCCTGCGTCAGGCCGGCGAGGCGGGTCTGCGCCGCGTCGATCACCGCGAGCCGTTCGTTGAGTTTGGTGAGGTGGTCGGCGGTCGTCTTCGATCCGGCTTCGAGCCCCTGTCCGACGCGTTGCCCGACAGCGTCGAGCCGCTCCGACACCAGCCGCGCCAGATCGGATTGCAGCGAACTGAGAACTT
>CANJEY010000470.1 GCA_947472615.1 Beijerinckiaceae bacterium | reverse complement strand
TGGACATGCACATCGCCGACATCGTCAACGTGTTCAAATGGGAAGGACTCGAGAACGCCGTTCTGGTCGGCCATTCCTATGGCGGCTGGCCGGTTTCGGGCGCCATCGAGCAGGTGCTGCCGCAGGTGTCATCGATCGTGTTTCTCGACGCCTTCCTGCCCGTCGACGGCGAAACCGGAACCGATCAGCAGTCGCAGGAAAATCGCGCGCAGGTGACAAAAGCGTTCGCAGCAGGCGAGGCCTCGCGCCCCGCCCCGAAGGCGTCGAGCTTCGAAGTCGCAGACCCGAAGGATATCGCATGGGTCGAGTCGAAAATGACTCCGCAACCGATCGGCGTGACGCTGCAACCGATCAAGCTCACCTATGCTCGCGACCGCGTGGCCAAGAAGACTTATATCCGGGCCAAAAAACATCCGAGCGCGGCGTTCGACAAGGCGCTGGACGGCTGCAAGAAAGCTGGTGGCTGGAAAGTCTATGAACTTGACACCGGCCACGACGTGATGGTCGACAAGCCCGATCTGCTGGCGAACATCCTGATGGAAGTGGCCTAGCGCAGCGCCGTCGGCTTGATCCACCAGTTTGGATGGCGGACGCGCAAATGCGCGGCGGCGCGCGCCGCCTGATGACAGGTCGCGAAAAGTCCGAAGCAGGTCGCGCCCGAGCCCGACATGCGGGCGAGCAGACAATCCCCCGTGCCCGCCAGCGCATCGACGACATCGCTAATGACGGGCGCGACACGGCGCGCCGGCGCTTCGAGATCGTTGCGCGTTTCCTGCAGACGATGGAGCAGGTCGCGCGTCGACAATCCGTCGTTGATTGGCGTGTGCGCGCGCCGCGCAAGATCTTCTCCCGGACACAGGCCGAGTTCGGCGAAGACGCGCCGCGTCTCGACCGCAACGCCGGGATTGACCAGCACGGCGAACAGCGGCGGCAGGGCCAGCAACGGACCCAGCGTTTCGCCCGCGCCGCACATCATGCGTGCACGCGCCTCGACGCACACCGGCACGTCCGAGCCGGTCTGGCGCGCCGCATCGACAAGATCGGAATCTGTCAGCGACAGGCCATTGTGCTGCGCCAGCAGACGAAGCGCCGCCCCGGCATCGGACGATCCGCCACCGACGCCTCCCGCGACCGGCAATCGCTTGGTAAGATGAAACGCGCCGGTGCGCAGTCCGGACTTGCGGGACATCAGCGCGCGCGCGGCGCGGGTGACAAGATTGTCATCGTCGGGACCAGCATGCCCTGCTGTCGGTCCACCGACTTGGAGCGAAAGGTTTTTGCCCGGCGTCAGCGTCAGAAGATCGGAGGCTCCAGCGAACGCCACGAGACTTTCGAGTTCGTGATAGCCGTCAGGTCTGCGGCCGAGCACGTGCAGCGACAGATTGATCTTCGCGGGCGCGCGGGCGGCGAGCGACACGTCGCCAGCCGTCAGCCGCCGCTCTTGGGCTGCTCGATCTCTGCGGCCGGCGTCAGCGGTTCGTCGGGCATGCCGTTCTTGATCTTCTCGAGAATTTTCGGAAGGTCTTCCGGCTCCGGATTGAGATCGCGTGCGTGGTTCCACTGGAACGTCGCTTCGAGTTTGCGGCCGACCTTCCAATAGATGTCGCCGAGATGATCGTTGATCGTCGGATCGGACGGCTTCAGTTCAATCGCGCGTTCGATGTCGCGCATCGCTTCCTGATAGCGTCCGAGCTTGTAATGCGCCCAGCCGAGGCTGTCGACGATGTAGCCGTCGGTCGGCCGCAGCTCGACGGCCTTCTGCAACATTCGGAAAGCCTCGTCGAGATTCATCCCGCGATCGACCCACGAATAGCCGAGATAATTCAGCACCAGCGGCTGGTTCGGGAACAGTTCGAGCGCCTTCTTGAAGTCGGCCTCGGCCTGCGGCCACATCTTCTGGCGCTCGTAGGAGATCGCGCGGAAATAATACACCGGCCACAGCCCGCGATCCTTGTCGGGCGACTGCTCGATGACCTTGGTGTAGGTCGCGGCGGAGGCGGCGAATTCCTTGCGCGAGCGCTGCAGGTTGGCGAGCGCGTTCAGCGCATCGACGTCCTTCGGCCGTTCCTTCACGAGGCCGGTAAGATGCTTCAGCGCCTCGTCGTTGCGGCCGAGGCCTTCCAGCACCGAGCCGATCTGGATGTCGGCGTTGGGGCGCAGCGGCGATTTGGCCGGCATCGTCTCGTAGATGTCGATCGCCTGTTCGCCCTGCTTGATGTTCTCGTAGAGGCCCGCCAACGTCACGATGCCAAGCGGGTTTTCCGGCTCCAGATAGAGCGACAGGCGCAGGTAGATCATCGCGGCGAGTTCGTCGCCCTGCGAATTGCCGGCGGCGCCGAGCCCGTAGAGCACTTCGGCCGCGCCCTGCACGGCGGTCTTTACCGTGGGTGCAAGCTGCTTGCCGGCCGCGATGTCGGCCAGCGCCGCCACCACAATCGGGTGACGCGGCACCAGAAGATCGAACGCCTCATAGGCCTTGCGGGCCTCGTCCATCTGGCCCTGACGGGTCAGGTAGCGTGCATAGGCGTCGACGACGCGCAGCGTCTGCTTCTCGGCCGCATAGGCGGCCTGCATGCGCTTGCCGGCTTCCGCGGTGTTCTTCGAAATGTCGGCGATCAGCGCGGCGTGATAGTCGCGGAAACCGGCGAACTGGTTCGACTTGAGTTTGTCGAGCGCTTCGAGCCCGCGCTTCGCATCGTTCGATCCGACATACATCCATGCGTTGAGCAGCGTCGCGGTGATGTCGCGCTGGCGATTGTTGCCGGACTTCGAGAGTTCGGTGCGAGCGGTCGAGAACTGCTTCGCCTTGATGGCCCGCACGCCGAGCACAAGATGCGCCAGACCATTGTTCTTGTCGCGCGCCACGAGGCGCTCGGCGAGGCCAAACGAGGCCGCGATGTCGCCGTTCGCGAGCGCCGCCACGAAGGTGCGTTCGATCAGTTCGGGATTGCGCGGATCGGACCGCAGAACTTCGCGGAAATAGGTCGAGGCCGCCGCCGTGTCGCGTTGCGCGCCGGCTGACAATGCCGCGAGATAATTGCCCGCCACGCTGGTGCTGACCTGGAAGGGCCGGGAAATGGCCGTCTTGGCCTCCGCGCCTGCCGTCAACGCCAGCGCCAGAACGGCTGTCCGCACGCCGGCCTTCAGGGCGGGCGGCAGGGACTTGCAGAACCTGAGTTCAAACGACACGAGCGCCATCTTTCTGGATGTCCGGGCTTGGCCTCAGGCTGCCGCCGGCATGCCTTCGAGGGACTTTACGGCCATAGATTCGCTCCGAACCATGTCCGTTTTG
>CANJEY010000469.1 GCA_947472615.1 Beijerinckiaceae bacterium | reverse complement strand
ACCGGCAAGCTCGATCTCTGATCCATGACTGAACTGAAACGCGCCATAGATCAGCTCAATCGCGGCAACTCGCTGACGCTCGCCTCCGCGCCGGATGGCTTCGACGCCTTTGCGGTCGCCGACATGGCGCGTGCGCTGGCGCTGCCGGGCGAGAAGCGCGCCGCCGTGCTGGTGCATGTGGCGCGCGACGCGCAACGCTCCCGCGCGTTTCAGGAGGCGCTGGCCTTCGCCGCGCCGTCTCTGGACGTTCTCGATTTTCCGGCCTGGGACTGCCAGCCTTACGATCGCGTCTCGCCCAACGGGTCGATCGCCTCGCGGCGCATGACGGTGCTGTCGCGCCTTGCCCGCACGCGCTCCTCGGTCGAGAAGCCGCGCGTGCTGTTGACGACCGTCGACGCGATGCTGCAACGCGTGCCGCCCCGCAAATGGATCGAGATCGAAAGTTTCTCGGCCGCGCCCGGCAACGCCGTCAACATGGACGTGTTGTCGCGCTGGCTCGACGTGAACGGCTTCACGCGGTCGAGCACGGTGCGCGACACCGGCGAATATGCTGTGCGCGGCGGCATTCTGGATCTGTTTCCGCCCGGCCTGCCGCTGCCGATCCGGCTCGATTTCTTTGGCGATACGCTGGAATCGATCCGCACCTTCGATCCAGAGACGCAGCGTACGGTCGGGCAATTGCGCGCTCTCGATCTGGTGCCGATGAGCGAAGTGCAACTTACCACCGAGGCGATGCGCCGCTTCCGGCAGGGCTATGTGGCGCAGTTCGGCGCGCAGACGCGCGGCGACGTTCTGTATGAGGCGATCAGCGAGGGCCGCCGTCACGCCGGCATGGAACACTGGCTGCCGCTGTTCTACGAGACGACCGACACGCTGTTCGACTATCTCGCGGGCGCGCCGCTCGTGTTCGATCCGCTGGCCGACGATGCGGCTGGCGAACGCCTTGCGCAGATCAAGGATTATCACGACGCGCGCAAGCAGCAGCACGATCTCGATCCGACGCAATCGCCGTACAAGCCGCTGCCGCCATCGTCGCTCTATCTGTCGCCCAATCAATGGCGGACCTATCTCGACGCCAGAGCGGTCGCGCGCATCACGCCGTTCGCGGTTCCGGACGGCGGCGCTGGCGCGGTCATCGACTGCGGCGGACGCCTCGGGCGCAGCTTCGCGCCGGAACGCGCCGACGAAAACGCCAACGTATTCGAGGCCGTCGTCGCGCATATCCGCGATCTTCAGGCGAAGCGCCGCAAGGTCATCGTCGCCGGATGGTCGGACGGATCGCGCGAGCGTCTCGCCACCGTGCTGGCCGAACACGGACTGAAGACCACCGAACTTGTGTCGAGCCTCGATCATGCTTTGGCGCTGCATGCGCCGAAGGTCGCGCTCGCGGTGATCGGCATCGAGCAGGGTTTCGAGGCGGGCGACATCGTCGTCATCGGCGAGCAGGATGTTCTTGGCGACCGGCTGATCCGCCAGCGCCGCAAGGTGCGCCGCGCGCAGGACTTCCTCAGCGAAGTCGCGTCGCTCGCGCCGGGCGATCTCGTCGTGCACGTCGATCACGGGATTGGTCGTTTCGTCGGTCTGCGCACGATCGAAGCCGCTGGCGCGCCGCACGATTGTCTTGAGCTGCATTACGCAGGCGGCGACAAGCTGTTCCTGCCGGTCGAAAATCTCGAGCTGCTGTCGCGTTACGGATCGGAAGACACCGAGGCGCAACTCGACAAACTCGGCGGCCTCGGCTGGCAGACGCGCAAGGCGCGGATGAAGAAGCGCATCCGCGAAATGGCGCATGCGCTGATCAAGATCGCGGCCGCGCGCCAGCTTCACGCCGCGCCGAAACTCGTGCCGACCGAAGGCCTCTACGATGAATTCTGCGCGCGCTTCCCCTACGATGAAACCGAAGACCAGCAGAACGCTATCGACGCCGTGATCGAGGATCTCGGCAAGGGGCGGCCGATGGACCGTCTCGTGTGCGGCGACGTCGGTTTCGGCAAGACCGAAGTCGCGTTGCGGGCGGCGTTCACGGCGGCGCTGAGCGGCAAGCAGGTCGCGGTCGTGGTGCCGACAACGCTGTTGGCGCGCCAGCATTATCGCAATTTCGCGGCGCGCTTCGCCGGGCTCCCTGTGCAGGTCGCACAGCTGTCGCGCATGGTGAACGCCGCCGATCTGAAGGCTGCCAAACAGGGCGTCGCGTCCGGCGCGGTCGATATCGTCGTCGGCACCCACGCCGTGCTGGGCAAGACGGTCGAGTTCAAGGATCTCGGCCTCGTCATCATCGACGAGGAACAGCACTTCGGCGTCAGCCACAAGGAGCGCCTGAAGGAAATGCGCGCCGAGGTGCATGTGCTAACGCTGTCGGCGACGCCGATTCCGCGCACGCTGCAATTGGCGCTGACGGGCGTGCGCGAATTGTCGATCATCGCGACGCCGCCGGTCGATCGTCTGGCGGTGCGCACGTTTATCACCCCATTCGACGAACTCATCGTACGCGAGGCGCTGCTGCGCGAGCGCTATCGCGGCGGGCAAAGCTTCTATGTGTGCCCGCGCATCGAGGACATTGAGGACGTCACCACGTTCCTGCGCACGCAGGCGCCTGAATGCAAATTCGTCGTGGCGCACGGTCAGATGCCGCCCACCGAACTCGAAGACAAGATGTCGGCTTTCTACGACGGCAAGTACGACATTCTGGTCTCGACCGCGATCGTCGAATCGGGCCTTGATATACCGACGGCCAACACGCTGATCGTGCATCGCGCCGACATGTTCGGACTGGCGCAGCTCTATCAGTTGCGTGGTCGCGTCGGGCGCTCGAAAACGCGCGCCTATGCGCTGTTCACAGTCCCGGCGAACCGCACCATGACGCCACAGGCCGAGAAACGGTTGAAGGTGTTGCAAACGCTCGATACGCTAGGCGCGGGCTTCCAGCTCGCCAGTCACGATCTCGACATTCGCGGCGCGGGCAATCTGCTCGGCGACGAACAATCGGGCCACATCAAGGAAGTCGGTTACGAGCTTTACCAGCAGATGCTCGAAGACGCCGTGACGGCGCTGAAGGACGGCGGCGACGAGCAGGTCGAAGAAGCGTGGTCGCCGACCATCAGCCTCGGTGCGCCGGTTACGATCCCGGAAGATTATGTGTCGGATCTGACGCTGCGTCTGTCGCTCTATCGTCGTCTGTCGACGCTGGAAACGGACGACGATATCGAAACCTTCGCGGCCGAGATGATCGACCGTTTCGGCCACATGCCGCCCGAAGTGCAGCAGCTGATGAAGCTGGTGTCGATCAAGGCGCTGT
>CANJEY010000468.1 GCA_947472615.1 Beijerinckiaceae bacterium | reverse complement strand
CGCCACAAGATCGAGAACATGTTCGGGAGGATCAAGGACTGGAGGCGTATCCACACCCGTTACGACCGATGCGCCCACACATTCTTCTCAGCCATTTGTATCGCCGCCACCGTCATCTTCTGGCTCTGATCAATGAGTCCTGAGCCTAGGACCGTTAGCTCCTGGATTGTAAAGCGGTCACTCCTGCAACAACTCCGCCGCGCGCGCCACCGCCTGCGGCGAAGCCGCGTAGGAGCGGCGCAGAACGGCTTCAACGTCGGGACCGGACGAATATTGCACCTCGACGCCGGCCTTGTCGGCGTCGGCGAGGAAATCGGGGTCCTTGAGCGTCTTTGCGAACGCTTCGCGCAGCGCCTCGACGCGATCGGCCGGCACGTCGGGCGGCGCGAAGAACGGACGGCCGATTTCCTGCGGGGCGAGCAGAAGGTCGAGAATTTCCTTCTGCTCGGGCGTGCGGGCGATCTCCTGAATCAGCGGCACGTCGGGAAGATCTGGATGCTTTTGCATCGCCATCTGGAACAGGATGTTGACCTTCTTCTGTTCGAGCCATTCGGCCTTGCGCAGTTTGAGGTAGCTCCAGCCGAGGCCGCAGAACGCCTGCACTTCGCCGCGCTCCATGGCGAGCAGGATGTCGGTGCTGTTCGGATAGCCGGTGACGAGCTTGAATTTCGTCCCGACCATTCGGTTGAGGGTCTTGGGCATCGCGATGGCGAGCGTATCGGCGCCGGTGCCGCCGGCGACGAGTTCATGGTCGAGCAGGTCCGCCATCCGCTTCACGGGCGCGGTCGTCCACGCGAGGCAGAGCGAATTCTCGACGTTGGCGTTGCCGATCCAGTTGAGTTTCAGCGGATCGAAGGCGGCGTTCTTGTTGCCGCGTTGCGGTTCGAACGCCGCCGTACGGCTGGTGATGGCGAATTCGGTACCGTCGCGCGGCGAGCGCTGGGCGATGAAATTCGCCACCGTCAGCCCGCCCGCGCCCGGCATGTGCTGCGCGATGAACGCCGGATTGCCCGGCAGATGGCGCCCCATGTAGCGCGCCAGTATCTCGCCGTAGAACGCCGAACTGCCGCCCGGCCCGAAACCGATCAGCACGCGGACGGTCTTGCCCTTGTAGAAATCCGCCACGGGCGTCTGCGCTAGAGTCGGCGCGACAGCGCCCGCCAATGCAAAAGCAAAGCCCGCGAACCGCGCCAATGATGCGCGCATCAAATCCTCCCCAGTTCCCCAGCCGCTCTTCGCAAGAGCTGTTGCGCCGTTTTCGCTTGCAAACTACGGCAAGACGCGGCGCGATCCAAGACGCCGCACGCTCGCGATCAGTCGAGATGCTTGTGGAAGAAGCCGAAGACTTTCTTACACGCATCCGTCGCCTGCTCGGCCCGATAGGCGGGACGGTCAGCGGCGAAGAAGCCGTGACCCGCGCCGTCGTAACGATGGAACGTGTAGGTCTTGCCGAGCGATTTCAGAATCTCCTCCGTCCTGTTCACCTGCGCCACGTCGGGATTCTTGTCGTCGTTGCCGAAGATCCCGAGGATCGGACAGTCGATGTCCTTCACGTAGTCGATCGCCGCGACGGGACGTTGTGCGGTCATTTCTTCCTTGGTCGGAATGACGCGACCGCCCCAGCAATCGACGATGGCCCCGACGCCCTTGATGCGGCCGGCGCAGACGATCGTGTGGCGTCCGCCCGAACAGAAGCCGATGAGGCCGATCCTGTCGTTGCAGGTGCGGCGCTCACGCAGGAAATTCATTGCGCCTTCCACGTCGCCAATGACGGAATCGTCGGTGACGCCGCCGCCGGCGCGCGCCGAGGCCGCCTGATCATCGGGCTCGCCCGGCTCGCGGCAATAGAGATTGGGGGCGATGCACGCAAAGCCCGCATGCGCCAGCTTGCGCGTCGCCTCCATGATCCAGTCGTCCCAGCCGGGCGCATGATGAATCAGCACGACGCCCGGAAACGGCCCTTCGCCTTTCGGCCGCGCGTAATAGGCGTCGCCGCGAAATCCGCCGTAACCGGCGATCTGCACCGCGTCGGCTTCGAGACTGCGATAATACGCCATGCTTGTCCTCCCAGACTGCGTCTCGCCGGACTTTACGGACGCGGCGACAGGACGCAAGCAGAAGCCTTGTACGCGCTTGCCATTCGGGCGGCGCGCCTGCATCTTCATGCAAAATTCCGTCGCCCGAACCGGAGACTTGGTCCCGTTCCTGCTTCGACGGAGACGGAGGATTGGATGCGGTTTGGAATTTGGGCGCCTCGTGGCGGCAAGGCCGATGAGCAGGTCGAAGACGAATGTCAGTTCGCGATCGACGTCATCCAGTGCGCCGAACGTCACGGCTTCGACGTCACGCTCATCGCCCAGCGATTTCTGGGCGTCGATCTCGACGCCTGGGTGCTGGCGTCCGCGATGGCGACGGTGACGAACAAGATCGAACTCCTCGTTGCGCTGCATCCGGGCATCATCACCCCGCAGGTGACCGCCAAGATGGGCGCGACGCTCGATCGCATGAGCCGCGGCCGCTTCTCGATCAATCTCGTCAACGGCTGGTGGCGCGAGGAATTCGATATTTACGGTAACGGCTCATGGATCGACCGCAGCGAAGAACGTTACCACCGCATGGACGAATTCCTGCAGGTGCTGCAGGGATTGTGGACGCACGAGCGCTTTTCGTTCGACGGCAAGTATTTCCAGATGCAGGACGGCTATTGCCCGACAAAGCCCATCCAGCAGCCATTCCCGCCGATCTACGCGGCGAGCCATGCCGAACAGGGCATGGACATCATCGCTCAGCGTTGCCAGAACAAGTTCGTTCCCTACGAGATCGGCTTTCGCAACTATGAGCGCAACTTCGATCTCATCAGTCGCCAGATCGACGACATGAACGCGCGACGCGCGCGCTTCGGGAAGACCTACCCGATGGGCTATTGCATTTCCACCAACGTCATCTGCCGCGAGACGCAGGCGGAGGCCGAGGCCATCGCGGATGGGATCGAGGCGGGCGGCTACGACAAAAAGAGCGGCGGCACAGCCGTGAAGGGCCTCGGCACCGGCCTTGTCGGCACGCCGGAGTTCATCGCCGATCGCATCCGGCGTTATGAGGACATCGGCATCACCACACTGATGTTGCGTTTCCCGAAGATGCTTGAGGGCATCGAGGATTTCGGCCGCAAGGTCATTCCGCTGGTCAATCACTGAAACTGGATCAGGCCGCAAAGCCCGAATGCGGGCGGCGGCTGCGAGGAGGGAAGAATGATTGTTTCCAATCGCCCCATGGGGCGCATCATCGCCGCATCGGTTCT
>CANJEY010000467.1 GCA_947472615.1 Beijerinckiaceae bacterium | reverse complement strand
TTCGGCGGCGAACTCAATGCCGCCTTCATGCACATTCGAGCTAGGAAACTGCGGGCGATCGCGTCTTCGCCGCCTCAATCACGTCCTCGAACGTTCGCAGGCCCGTAACGGGCGCGTTCACCAGCACTGCCATGTTTCCGGGCGCGTGCTGGTTCTTCCACATCTTCGTGTGCGCCTTGGGAATGTCGGCCCAGCTGAATACTTCCGACATGCAGGGATCGATCGACCGAGCCAGCACAAACTGATTGGCGGCGGCGGCCTGCTTGAGGTGCGCGAAATGCGATCCCTGAATGCGCTTCTGGCGCATCCAGACGAAGCGCGCGCGTCGAACGTCAGGTTGAAGCCTGTCGTTCCGGCGCAGAACACCACCATGCCTCCACGCTTCACCACGAAACATGACACCGGAAACGTCTGCTCCCCCGGATGCTCGAAAACGATATCGACATCCTTCTTGCCGGTGATGTCCCAGATCGCCTTTCCGAACTTGCGCGCTTCGCCCATGAAGGCGCTGAACTCCGGCGAATTGACCTTCGGCAACTGGCCCCAGCAGTTGAAGTCCTTCCGATTCAGCACGCCTTTCGCGCCAAGCGACAGCACGTAGTCGCGCTTGGATTCATCCGAGATGATGCCGATCGCGTTGGCGCCTGCGGCAGCGCACAATTGGACGCCGAATACTCCGAGACCGCCCGAGGCGCCCCATACCAGCACGTTGTCGCCCGGCTTCAGGCGATGAGGTTCGTGCCCGAACAACATGCGGAACGCGGTCGCCAATGTCAGCGTGTAGCAGGCGGATTCCTCCCAAGTCAGATGTCGGGGACGCGGCATCAACTGCCGGTCCTGCACCCGGCAGAATTGCGCAAACGACCCATCAGGCGTCTCGTACCCCCAGATGCGTTGCGACGCCGAGAACATCGGATCTCCGCCGTTGCACTCTTCGTCGTCGCCATCGTCCTGATTGCAATGGACGACGACCTCATCGCCGACTTTCCAACGCTTCACCTTGGAGCCGACCGCCCAGACAATCCCTGACGCATCGGAGCCCGCGACATGGAAGGGCTGCTTGTGGCCATCGAGCGGCGAGATTGGCTGGCCGAGCGCCGCCCAGATGCCGTTGTAATTGACTCCAGCCGCCATGACGAAGACCAGCACATCATGGCTGTCGAGCGGCCAGGTGGGCACGACCTCAAGCTGCATGGAGTCTTCGGGCGGGCCATGACGGTCGCGCCGGATCGACCAGGCGTACATATGGGCTGGCACATGGCCCAGCGGCGGGATCTCGCCAATCTCGTAAAGGTCCTTCGGGCCTTGGCCCGTCGCGGGGGGTGACGCCATCTGACTCTCCAGCGGTCCGGCGCTCATAGTGCTGCGCCGCGCGCAAACAGGCTAGCAGAAATTTTGCGCCGCACCATAAGACCAAAGCGAGTGACCGTGAGCTAATGCCACAACGAACCGTTACATTTTCATAACTATATGATTTTACTGGTTTATATCTCGATTTATAGGCCCAAACGGCAAGGATACCCGCCTAAACACCCGGCGTAATCGGATTGTGCTTTGCAGCATTGTCCCCTAAGCTTTTGGTGCATTCTTGGAGGCCCTTCATGGCTCAGCAGGCAGGCGACGCCGCCGCACCAGCGGTCAAACGCGACCGTCCCTGGATTTTCCGCACTTATGCAGGGCACTCCAACGCGCGCGATTCAAACCTCCTGTATCGAGCCAACCTCGCCAAAGGCCAGACGGGCCTGTCGATCGCTTTCGATCTGCCCACCCAGACCGGCTACGATTCCGATCATCCGCTCGCCGTCGGGGAAGTCGGCAAGGTCGGCGTGCCGATCTCGCATCTGGGCGACATGCGCGCCCTGTTCGACGGTATTCCGATCGCCGCGATGAACACCTCGATGACGATCAACGCCACCGCGCCGTGGCTCCTCGCGCTCTACATTGCGGCGGCGGAAGAACAGGGCGCCAGCCGCGCCGATCTTCAAGGCACGACGCAAAACGACATCATCAAGGAATATCTGTCGCGCGGCACTTACGTGTTCCCGCCGGCGCCATCGTTGCGGCTCACGAAAGACGTGATTCTGTTCACGACGCGCGAATTGCCAAAATGGAATCCGATGAACGTTTGCTCCTACCATCTTCAGGAAGCAGGCGCGACGCCCGTGCAGGAACTAAGCTATGCGCTGACCACCGCAATCGCGATTCTCGACTCGGTCAAGCAGTCCGGCGAAGTCGACGATGGGTTGTTCACAGACGTGGTCGGGCGCATCTCGTTTTTCGTCAACGCCGGCATGCGTTTCGTCACCGAACTGTGCAAGATGCGGGCGTTCGCAGAACTGTGGGACGAGATCACACGCGAACGCTATGGCGTCACCGACGAAAAGATGCGGCGGTTCCGCTACGGAGTTCAGGTCAATTCGCTCGGCCTCACGGAACAGCAACCTGAAAACAACGTCTATCGCATCCTGATCGAAATGCTGTCCGTGGTGCTGTCGCGAAATGCGCGCGCGCGGGCCGTGCAGCTTCCCGCGTGGAACGAGGCGCTCGGCCTACCGCGTCCGTTCGATCAGCAATGGTCGCTGCGCATGCAGCAGATCATGGCCTATGAAACCGACCTGCTCGAATATGGCGACTTGTTCGATGGAAGCCCCGAGATCGACCGCAAGGTGAATGCGCTCAAGGACGAGGCGCGCGCCGAAATCGCCGCCATCGACGCCATGGGCGGCGCGGTGGCCGCGGTCGAAGCCGGCTACATGAAATCAAAGCTTGTCGAATCCAACACGGCGCGGCTCGAAGCGATCGAACGGGGCGACCAGATCGTCGTTGGCGTCAATCGCTTCAAGGAAGCCGAACCCTCGCCTTTGCTGGCAGGCAATTCCGCAATCATGGTCGTCGCCGAACACGTCGAGGCCGGGCAGATCGAACGGCTGCGGGACTGGCGGGCGGCGCGCGATTCCAAAGCCGTCGAAACCGCGCTCGCTGGCCTCCGCCGCGCCGCTCGCGATGGAAGCAACATCATGGAACCGTCGATCGCAGCCGCAAAGGCAGGCGTGACGACTGGCGAATGGGGCGCGGCGCTTCGTGAAACATTCGGCGAATATCGCGCGCCCACTGGCGTCAGCCGCAACGCCCGACAGGTGGCGGACAATCTCGATGAGGTCAGAACCGAGGTCGAGCGCGTCTCGATGCGATTGGGCCAGCGTCTGAAATTCGTCGTCGGGAAGCCTGGTCTTGACGGCCATTCCAATGGCGCCGAGCAGATTGCGGTTCGCGCCCGCGACGCCGGCATGGACGTCACCTACGATGGA
>CANJEY010000466.1 GCA_947472615.1 Beijerinckiaceae bacterium | reverse complement strand
GCGGAACACCACGATCCCGTCGGAAAGGCGATTGGCTGATACGACCTGCGGCATGTCTGTCCCGTGCTGAGCCGAACGCGAACGTCCGGACATGATCCCGCACCTCTCAAACCTCAAACCATAAAATACGTCAAATTGCGAGTATTTATTTTATATCACAGAATATAAACGTAATTATGGGAGTTTGGAACTGGGCTGTCCGATGAAGCCCGACACCAGCTCGAAAAACCGCAGCCGCGACCATCGCGGAGTGAGATTATGGTCCGCGCCATCCAGAATCGCGATTTCGACGCCCGGAAGTTTCGCCGCCATTCGGCCGCCTGCGCCCATGTAATGATTCAGTTCGTCGAGCCCGCCGTCCTCGGCGCTGTAGACGAGAAGGATGCGGGTTCCGCGTTTCGACAGCGCCCGGAACCAACCGCGCACCTTCGTCATGTCAGCATCCGCCCCGATGGACAGGCTGGCGGCCAGAACGTCGAGCCTCGCCTTGAAAGCGGAACCAACGCGTTTCAGGATCGCCTGCGCGATGCCCGCCACCGCGATGTCGCCGCGCAGCAACCGCTTCCAGGTATCGAGCCGCATGGCCTGACCTTTGTAGAAGTCGGTCGACCGATAGGCGTTGCGCACCGCGACTTCGAGCGAGTCGCCGTCCTTCCAGATGAATTTCTGCAGATTGGCCATCACCAGACCCTCGACGCGTGGGTCCGCGACCGCGGCATGGAAAGCCATATGGGCGCCGCTGCACAGGCCGATCACGTTGAAGCGTCCGTAGCCGCGCTCCGCGAGACAATCGAGCGCGGAGCGGACATCCTGCACGGCGTCCATGGAATACATCACCTGATCCGGCCGCCCGGCGATGGCCGGGCTGTCGCCCAGACCCGCAGCGTCGATGCGGAACGACGCAACGCCCGCCGCCGCCAGTCCGCGCGCGCCCTCGACCGTCATGCGCGCCCAACCGATATGCGGATTGGCGCCGGCGTTGACGAAAACAAGCGTCGGCGCATCGGATTTCGGGGATGCAGGCTTGCACAGCATGCCGAACAGGCGGCCATCCGGGCCGAACTGCACCGGTTCGTCGACGAAGCCGTCCTCAGCGAGCGGAGTCGGCGCTTTGACCGCAGCGACCGCGCGCCTTGAGCCCGGATCGAAATTCGCCGCCAGCCATTCGGTCACAGCGCCGAACGCTGTCTCGGGCGTCCTGGAGAATGTCGGCTCGGCGATGAACTGGGCGTAATTGTCGAAACTCGCGCGGGCTACCGTGCAACCGAGCTTTTCGTAATGTTCGGCGATCGCTGGCGCATTCGCCTGCGTGTCCGGCGTCACCAAAAGCAGCTTCTTGGCCGGAGGGGCGCTGGCCGACATGAGTTCGAATGTGCGCAGATCGTCCTGCGTGCCGGGCGACAGCAGGAAGCCCTGTACTTCGAGGCCGGGCTCGGGCTCTGAACCCGCCGGTCCCTGCGCGGGCCGCGCCACCATGCGGGCGAATGCGGACAGTTCGCGCACATAGGCGCGGCCGCTGGCGACGGGCGCCAGCATGGCGACGCCCTGAACGCCGCCGAGATCGCTGGCGATGCGGGCTGCAAAGCTCGCCCCCATGCGCAGGCCGACAAACACGATGCGATCGACGTCGGTGCGGGACTTCAGTTCCGCAACCGCCAGACGCGTGCTCTCCAGCCAGTCGGCGAGGCGATGCGGATCGCGATCGGCGCCGAGCGAATCGCCGCTGCCGCCGTAGTCAAAGCGCAACACCGGAAAGCCCATGGCCGAAATGCGTTCGGCCAGCACGCGCCAGCTCTTGTGCGCACACAATTGCTCGTAGCCCTGCGCGCCGCAGAGCACGACGCCGCAAGAGCCGCCCGCGTCGTGCAACCAGCCGAAACGGCCCGAGAAGACGAGAGGCATCATCCGGGCGCTCCGTATTGAATCCGCGTCGTGGCGTTCACCGCCATGATCGACCCGCAAGGCGGGCTCGCATTGCTCCCTGAGAAGCGCGGGAGCAACCGGAGGCGGCGCGGCGAGTCTGGCGGCAGATGAAACCAATTGTCGTCACTCCGGTAATGCTCGTCGAAAATGTGCAGCGATTGCGCAAGGCGGTTCGACGCTATGTCGAGGAATCAGCCTTCATGGTCGCGTGCGAGGTCGGCCGTGAGCGTGATGTCGTGGCGTTCGCAGCCGCGACCGAGCGGAAAGTGGAATGCATCGGCGAAGTATGCGCCGGCTGCGTCCTTCAGCGTAGCGACCGTGACGTCATGCGACGGCGTGCCGAAGCGATATGCATAGGCGGTGTCGAAGAACGCGCCCCAAAGCTCAACGGCCGAGATGCGTTGCGTCGAACGCGGCGCGAGAGTCACGTCGCGCGCGGCGCGCATCACCGGCGTCGCGCCATCGCGAAGGCATGCGAGCGACAGGTTGGCGACGATTTCATTTGCCGTGTCGTTGATCAGGTCGAGTTGCAGACCGTTCAGTCCTTCGTCGATCAGCAGAACCTGAACGGGACGAAACGCGCGGCGCAGCGCATGCCAAGCGGCTTTTGGCTGGCCCAGAGAATCGACGACGCCCCAGCCGGCGCCCTGCATCAGATCCTGAAAGAACCACACGAGTCCGCCGCGCGTCGGCGAACCCGCACGCCGCCACAGGGCGAAGACGCTTTCGAGCAGTTCGGCTGTTACGGCGCGCGACAGGTCGAGGAATTGCGCTGGATCGTCGCGGCGCAAGCGCGCCGGATCGACGCCGTAGAGGTCCGCGAGATAATGATTGCGCACGTCCTCGAAGAACCACGTTGCGCCGACATCGCCCGGTATGCGATCGGCGAATTGCGAATGCACGATCTTCGGCGCATCGGGTTCGAGGTCCACTTTGGCGAAGTCCGGCACATGCGCATGCCCGAGGCTTTCCGCCGAGAAACGCACGCCCGCGTGTCGCGCATCTTCGAGCGGCCGCATGTAGGCGCTGACGCCGTAATAGTGGCAGACGCCTTCGGCGGGTTCGAACGGGAGCGTTCCGCCGAACGGCGTGTTCGGCAGATAGATCGCGTCTGGCCGCAGATCGCGGGATGCGCGCAGCAAAAGGTCTTCGAAGATGCGGTTCGACCAACCGGGTCGAGGCAGGCCAAGCATCGAAGCTTGCTGGGCGATCTCGCTGCCGCCGCAAAGCACCGCAATGCTGGGCGACGTCTGCGTCCGGTCCAGAAACTGTCTTGCTTCGAGGTCGATCATCGCCACGAAAGCTTCGTCAGCGGCCGGATAATCGAAATTGGCGAGAATGAAATCCTGCCAGACCAAAATGCCGAGTTCGTCGCACAATTGGTAGAAG
>CANJEY010000465.1 GCA_947472615.1 Beijerinckiaceae bacterium | reverse complement strand
GAGAATGGCGATCTCGCCAACTGGATGATCCCCGGCAAGATGGTGAAGGGCATGGGCGGCGCGATGGATCTCGTCGCCGGCGTCAAGAAAGTCGTGGTGGTGATGGAGCATTCGGCCAAGGACGGCCCGAAGCTGCTGCGCCGCTGCAACCTGCCGCTCACCGGCTCAGCCGTCGTCGACATGGTGATCACCGATCTGGGCGTCTTCGCCATCGACAAGGAAGGCGCGGGCGGCCTGGCGCTGATCGAACTTGCCGATGGCGTGACGGTCGATGAGATCAAGGCGAAGACCGAAGCCACGTTCAAGGTGGCGCTGGGGTGAGGCGCGGCTAAGCGTCCGCCCTGTCCGCTGCGATCATGTAGTTGACGTCCATGTCGCCGCTGGTGCGCCAGCCGCCCGTCAGGGGATTGTAGACCACGCCGGTTTCGCGGCGCACCCAGAGGCCGTTGGCCTCGACGGCGTCGCGCAATTCGTCCGGTTTGACGAATTTCTCCCACTGATGCGTGCCCTTCGCCACCCAGCGCAGCACGTATTCCGCACCCACGATGGCGAGCGCGAAGCTTTTCAGCGTGCGGTTCAGGGTCGCGGCGAAGAACATGCCGCCCGGCTTCACCATCTGGCAGCATGTGCCGAGGAACGCCTTCACGTCGGTGACGTGTTCGACGACTTCCATCGCCAGCACAACGTCGAACGTCGCGCCGCTGGCGAGAAGCGCCTCGGCCGTCGTGGCGCGGTAATCGATGGCGACGCCGGCCTCCTCGGCGTGACGGGCCGCGACCGCGATATTGTCGGGCGAGGGGTCGATGCTGGTCATCGACGCGCCGAGGCGGGCCAACGGTTCGCTGAGAATGCCGCCGCCGCAGCCGATGTCGAGTACGCTAAGCCCCGCCAGCGGCCGGGCTTTCGTGGCATCGCGCAATCCGCCGTCTGCGGCTGGAAAGTGCCGGATCATTTCATCGCGCAGGAATGCGATGCGGACCGGGTTCATCTTGTGCAGCGCCGCCATCGACCCGCCCTGATCCCACCATTCGTCGCCGAGACGGGCGAATTTGGCGAGGTCGGTTTCATCGACGGTGGAGGCGCGTGGGGACATGGGGTGTCGGGCTACTCTGCACGGCGGCTATCTGGCGGCAAGTCATGCTCCGCGGACAGGCCATTGGCAAATGGTTCGTTGCGCCCGGAGGGGCAAGTGCGCCGGTGCGGTAGGCGTCTCTGACCACGTGAGGCGGGTCGAGCCATTCAAGAAAATTGTCGGCGTTGATGGTTGAATTCATGCGTTGAAAAAAGGTCTCCGGCGGCCGGAAGTGGGCCCGGCTCGCGTTTCGGGTATGGGTCGGGAAATAAGTCGGGATGCGAGACGACCTCGCATCCCGTTGCGATTAAAGCGTCTCAATAGCCGCGCCGGTCTCTTCCAGCTTCGCCACGAGCGCCTTGATCTGGGCGTCGTCGAGCGGCGCGCCAGAAAGCCGCAACCGTAGCCGGTGCTTCAGGCCGTGCCAGGCTTCGCGGATCAGCGGCGAGGCGTCGGTGCGGCTGGCGCCCGCCTGCGCGATCCGGGCCATGACGGCGTCCACCGTCTTGCGGTTGGCGACGAGCGCCGCCGCGCCCTCATCGGTGATCGTATGCAGCTTGCGGCCGTCGGGGCCATCCGCGACCGTCAGCTGGCCGAGTTCCTGCAGCAGCGTCAGGGTCGGGTAGACCGCGCCTGCGCTCGGCGTATAGGCGCCCCCGGACTGCTCCTCGATTTCCTTGATGATCTCATAGCCGTGGCGCGGCTTCTCGGCGATCAGGTGCAGCGCCACGAGGCGCAGGTCGCCATGTTCGAAGAAGCGGCCCGGCCGTCCCGGCCCGCCGTGGCGGCGGCCCCTGCCGCCATGCGCCGGATCGCCCATGGGACGTCCGCTTCCGCCGCGTCCGCGACCGTCCTCACCCGCATGCTCGTGATGTCCATGTTTCATATATGCGTGGGTTCCTTTGAGATATACCGAATTATTCGATCTATCGAAATACAAGATATATCGAAATATGAAAACCGCAAGCCGTTTTTCAGAAAAATTCTGAGAGGCTCGAAATGCCGGCTACCGGTCAGGAGCGCCAAACCCTCAGGGACGCTTTGACGCTGCGGCATGGGCCTATGGGGGCTTCCCAAACATTGACAGCCCAGCCTGCCGCGGTCATTTAGGGCGCGCTCCGGCCGGGCGCGGCGGTTTGGCCGCTCTGCCGGGGCTTCCGACCCTCAGTCTGGACCATCCGGAGCCCCATGGCCCGTCTCGTTATGAAATTCGGCGGCACATCTGTCGCCAACATGGATCGCATCCGCAACGTCGCCCAGCACGTCAAACGCGAGGTCGACGCCGGGCACGAGGTGGCTGTCGTGGTCTCCGCCATGTCGGGCAAGACCAACGAACTCGTCGCCTGGTGCAAGGACGCCGCGACGCTGCACGACATGGCCGAATATGATGCGGTGGTCGCCTCGGGCGAGCTGGTCACCGCCGGCCTGCTGGCGATCGCGCTGCAAAACATCGGCATCCCGGCCCGCTCGTGGCAGGGCTGGCAAATCCCGATTTTGACCGACGACGCGCATGGCTCGGCCCGCATCACCGACATCGACGGCTCGAAGATCGTTGAGGGTTTCACGGCGCGCAAGGAAGTCGCCGTGATGGCGGGATTTCAGGGGCTGCACAAGGAAAGCAGCCGCGTCACCACGCTCGGCCGCGGCGGCTCCGACACCAGCGCGGTGGCGCTGGCGGCCGCCATCTACGCCGACCGCTGCGACATCTACACCGACGTCGACGGCGTCTACACGACGGACCCGCGCATCGTGAAGCAAGCGCGCCGGCTGGAGCGCGTGGCGTTCGAGGAAATGCTGGAAATGGCGTCGCTCGGCGCCAAGGTGCTGCAGGTTCGCTCGGTCGAACTCGCCATGGTGCACAAGGTCAAGACATTCGTGCGGTCGTCCTTCGACGATCCGGCCGATCCGAAGCCCGGCACGCTCATCTGCGACGAGGAGGATATTGTGGAACAGCAGGTCGTCACCGGCATCGCCTATTCCAAGGACGAGGCGCAGATCACCCTTCGCCGGGTCGCCGACAAGCCGGGCGTCGCCGCCGCGATCTTCGTGCCGCTGGCGGACGCCAACATCAACGTCGACATGATCATTCAGGTCGTGTCGGACGACGCCAAAACCACCGACCTCACCTTTACGGTGCAGGCCGCCGAATTCGAACGCGCCCGCACCATTCTGGAAAAGTCGAAGGCCGACATCGGCTACGCCGATCTGCACGGCGCGACCGACGTGGTGAAAGTCTCCGCCATCGGCATCGGCATGCGCAGCCATGCGGGCGTC
>CANJEY010000464.1 GCA_947472615.1 Beijerinckiaceae bacterium | reverse complement strand
TGGTGACGATCTCTTCTGCCTTGTGTCTCTTCCTTGCCATTCGTAGTCCTCCATCAGGCCGTAAAGCCATACTTCAGGGAGGATCACTTTTCAGGGGCAAGACCAGCCGTCGTGGTTGGCTGAGAATGGCCAAGCAATTTGCCTATGATGGGCAAGCCTAAAGATGTTCCGGCACCAACAGATGCGAAGCTATGCCGCAAGTCGTGTAGCCTTTCGCCACGGGCGCGGCGAGATCGCGCGCCCAACTCCCGAAGGCCTTCGCAAACGAGCAGGCGATCACCGGCTTGTCCGGGAAGCTCATGGGCCGGCTTGCGTTGCGCGCCGCCAGTCCGGACAGGCGCACCGGCTTGTCGATCGCGCATCCACCGCCGACCGGCGACGGCACAGGCTCGAACTCGAAGCCATCGGCCTGCAGTTGCTTCAGGCAATCGTCGTCGGTCGGTTTCGCGGCCGCGGGTCCCGACGGTGCTGGCGGCGCCGGGAGGGCGAATTCTGCGGGACGCTTCGGCGGCAGCGGGACTTCTGGCCTTTCGATCTGCGGCTGACCGATATTCTCCTGCGCGGTGACGCCGCCGTCCGACAGGCATACGGTTGCGACAAGCAGAGCCAGTAATTCGCGTCGCAATGCCGAGCGTCGGGGGGAAATCTCGTGCGGGGCGCAATCATCCATCATACGCAATGCTTTCGATGGCGATTGGTTCGCAACAGCGGTGTCGTTCGGAAAAAGCGGTGCGTTGTTCCGGACGACGGTGGAAATTGCCGCGCTTCGGTGCTCAAATCACCGCATGCCGGGATTTTCTCACCTTGCGCCGTTCGCGAGCGCCGTGATGTTGCGCGCGACGTATGGGCTCGCCTGCCTCACGTCGTTGTTCTGGTTGTCCGCCGGTGAGCCGGCGCGCGCCGATGCCCGCCATCTGACGATCTGCCCGTTTGCAAGTCCTGACGAATTTGGAGTTGTCCCGGAACCGGAAACAGCTTCGGACGACGAAGATGAGGACGACGATGACGATGACGACGAGCCCGAAGATGAGCCGGGCGGTCTGTCGGTTGGCGGCGGCCGTTGCCTGTTTCCGAAACTTGAGATTGTTGTCGGCAATCAGTCGAATCTGGCGCTGGCTTCCCTGTCCATCGGCAGCCTGAAAGCGGCGTCGGTCAACGGCCAGCTCGGCGTGACGTTCGGCCTGACCCATGTGGATCGCTCGCCCGGCGATCCGATCGTCACGACCCTGTCGATGCGCGGCGATGGCGACGGCAACTTCAGCGTCGATCAGGCCTCGGTCAACACCAGCAGTTTCGCGATTGGGATGCAGGCGTCGCGCTTCGATGCCTGGGCGGGCGACGAATTCACGTTTCGCAGTCTGGCGCCGTCGCAATCGCCCGGACAGGTCTCGGGCGTCGTGTGGCGGGGCGCACAGTCCATAGCGCTCATCTCGGTGGAAGATCCGGCGTTTCGGCGCATCACGGTCAGCGGCTACGCGGGCCTCCGGTGGCCGGATCTGGTGGGCCGGTTCGGCGGAAAATGGGGCGACGCGACGCTGACCCTGTCGGCCGCGACGCACGAGACGCCGCTGAGCACCGGCGATACCATTCGGGGACACGCCGGCCTCGCCAGCCTGAAGTACGACCTGCCGGCGCTCGGCGATGGATCGTATGTTCTGGCGCAGACGACCTATTCGGCGCGCGCGCTCGGCTATCTGGGCATCAACACGACAAGTAATCTTCTGGGCGTTTCGCTACCGGGTTTTCTGTCGGCGGAAACCGCCGAACGCGGGGCGGGCTTTTCGGCGGCGCTCGTCGGCGTTTGGGCGCCCAGCGAGCGTTGGCAATTCGCCGCTTACGCCACAGCCGCCAGACTGACCTTGCCGGGCGCGCTAGGCGGCAGCGTGTCGATCGTGCGATCGGCGATGAACGCCAAGTGGAGCCCGGTCAAAAATCTCGATTTTGTCGTCGAGGCCGGCTACGCACGACTGCGATCGAAGATCCTGCTGCTGCCGGATGCGGACGTTCTCTCGGTTGCGTTGACGTTAACGCGCAGCATGTAGCTGCGCCTGTTTCACGCAACGTCCGTCCGAAGTTGACGCCGGCCGCCCTCGCGTGGCTTTATGGGCGCAACAACGAGATGGGAGGAACGATGAGGAGGCAATGGGCGTCCGTGATCGGGTTCGCCGCCTGTGCGCTGGCCGCCGTCTGCCTCACGCAGAACGTTGCGCGGGCGGATGAGTTCTACGCGGGCAAACAAATCCGTCTCATCGTCGGCACTGATCCGGGCGGCACTTACGATAATTATGCGCGCGCGATTTCGCGCCACATGGGCCGCCATATTCCGGGAAATCCCGGCATTGTGGTGCAGAACATGCCGGGGGCGGCCGGCATCAAGGCGACGAACTACGTATACAATGTTGCGCCGCGCGACGGCACCGTCATCGCCGCGCCGTTCTCCAGCACGCCTGTCGCGCCGCTCACCAATCCGGGCGAAACGAAGTTCGATCCCGTCAAGCTGGCGTGGATCGGCAGCGCCACGAAAGAGCTTTACGTCGGCTACGTCTGGCACACCGCGCCGGCGCGCTCGATGGAGGCGGCGAAGTCGCAGCCCGTCATCATGGGCGGCAGCGCTATCGGCACGTACTCCATCGACACCGCGATCCTCGCCAACGAATTCTTCGGCACGAAATTCAAGATTATCACCGGTTACAACAGCGGCCATGAAACCCAGATGGCGATCGAACGCGGCGAGGTCGAGGGCGTCATGGCGTCGGCTTACACGAACCTGAAGCAGCAGGCGGCGCACTGGCTGGATCAGAAGAAGGTGGAAATCATCGTTCAATACGGCCTCAAGCGCGATCCGCGCCTGCCGAACGTGCCGGCCTTCATCGAATTCGCCGCCAATGAAGAACAGCGTCAGGCGATTCGCTTTGTCACCGCGCGGCTCGATCACGGGCGGCCCTATTTCGCGCCGCCCGAGACGCCCGCCGATCGGGTCGAGATCCTGCGGCGCGCCTTTGACGCGACCATGAACGATCCCGAGTTCCGCAAGGACGTGGCGTCGGTGAACATCGAGATCGACTCGCCCATGACGGGCGAGGAATTGCAGAAATTCGTCGCCGACGAGGCCGGCACGCCGGCGGATGTCGTGCGGCGCATTTCGGACGCGGTGACGCGTTACAAGGTCAAACTGAACTGATGGGCTTTCCATGCTGACGATCGAACCGACCGGCGCAGGCCTCGGCGCCTTCATCAACGGAATTGACCTATCGCAGGAGCTTGGCGACGCCGACGTGCAGGCCATCCGCGCGGCGCTGGGCGATTACGGCGTCGTGTGCTTTCGCCAGCAATCGTTGACGCCCGTG
>CANJEY010000463.1 GCA_947472615.1 Beijerinckiaceae bacterium | reverse complement strand
TGTTTCGGCATGATGCTGGCGATGATCGGCTCCGATCCGCAGACCGGCACGCTGCGCTGGACCATGGACAGCCTGTATCTGTGGGAAGGCCTGCCGCTCGTTCCGCTGACCCTCGGCGTGTTCGCGCTTCCGGAACTCTGCGATCTTCTCGTCGGCCGCACCTCGGTCGTGCAGACGGAGAAGATGGAAAACAACTGGCGCGGCCTGTGGTTCGGCAGCGTCGATTGCTTCACCCATTGGTGGCTGAACATCCGCTGCTCGTGGATCGGATCAGTCATCGGCGCCATCCCGGGCATCAGCGCGGCGGTTATTGACTGGATCTCGTACGGCCACGCGCTGAAGACCGAAAAGGGAGCACAACTCACCTTCGGTCAGGGCGACGTGCGCGGCGTGATCGCAGCGGAATCGGCGACCTGCTCGCGTGAAGGCGGTGCGCTCATTCCGACGATCGTGTTCGGCGTGCCCGGCTCAGCCGGCATGGCGATCCTGCTCGGCGCGTTCCTGATGCACGGTCTCGTTCCGGGCCCGGACATGCTGACCAAGAACCTGCAGATTACCTATTCGATGGTGTGGTCGATCGCGATCGCCAACATCCTCGGTTCGGGTCTCTGCTACCTGTTCTCCAGCCAGTTCGCGAAGCTCGCGACGCTGCGTTACTCGCTGATCCTGCCGGTGGTGCTCTGCATGGTCTACATCGGCGCGTTCGAGGGCAAGCGTCAGTGGGGCGATCTCTACTCCCTGCTGTTCTTCGGGATCTTCGCCTGGGCGATGAAGCACTTCAAATGGCCCCGTCCTCCGATGGTGCTGGGCTTCATTCTGGGCGCCGTGCTCGAACGCTACATGTTCATCTCGATCCAGCGTTACGGCGCGGAGTGGATGCTGCGTCCGCTCGTGGTGGTGATGTTCTCCGCATCTGCGCTCAGCTTGCTGGGACCGTTCATCAAGGACGTGCGGTCGCACGGCGGCGTGAAGGGCATGTTGTCCGAGTTCCACGCTCCGCGCTTCCGTTGGGAGCAAATCTTCCCGGCGTTCCTGCTGTGCCTCTTCGTCATCATGCTGTCGCAGGCCATGATGTGGAACTTCTACGCCAAGATCATTCCGATGATCGTCGGCTCGGGAGCCATCCTGTTCTGCTCGCTGTCGCTGCTGACCGACATCTTCAAGGGCGAGCACATCGAGGCCAAGGCGGCGCACGCCGCCGCAACCGGCGGTGAACAGAAGATCCACATGGACATCGGCACCAACATCAAGGATCTGCCGACCAGCGAGATCGTCAAGCGCGGCGCCATCTTCTTCGGATGGATGATCGGCTTCCTGTGCTCGATGGCGCTGATCGGCCTCATCCCGACGGTTCCGATCTTCGTCATCACGTTCATGCGCGTGGAAGCGCGTGAGCCGTGGAAGATCGTGCTGCCGATGGCGCTGTTCATGTGCCTGTTCATCTACGCGCTGTTCGACCAGCTGCTGACGATTCCATGGCCCGGCTCCTACCTCGGCGACTTCGCGCCGTGGTTCAGGGACAACCTGCCGTCGATGTAATCGCGACAGCGTCCATCATCGGGCCGGAGGAGAAATCCTCCGGCCTTTTTTGTTGCGTCGACCTGAGGCGAAAAGCGCGCACAAAAAAACGCCCGGCCAAGGCCGGGCGTCTCACATTCCAGTACTGAACTCTCAGGGCTCGATGATGCGCTTGGCCCGCGCCACCACGTCCGCCGGCGAGGCGTGCAGGGTCTTCACGATCTCCTGCACCTTCTCGCCCGAGGACGCCGTGATGGCGATGCTCGATTTCTCGGCATCGGCGAGGAAGTCCTTGTCGGCCATCGTCTTCATGAAGGCTTCGCGCAGAATCTTCACGCGCTCGTCGAGCGTGCCGGGCGGCACGATGTAGGAGCGGCCGAACACCTGCTGGCTGACCACGAGCTGCACGGCCTTCTTGTCCGCCTCGTCCTTGATGAAGCTCATCACATGCGGCACGCCGAGCTTGGTCAGCTCCGGCTCTGGCTCGAGACTGTCCTGAATCAGCAGGTTCATCTTCTTGTCGCGCACCCAGTCGGGCTTCTGGGCCTTCAGGCTCGACCAGTCGAGACCGCACAATCCGTCGACCTCGGCGCGCTCCATGGCGAGGAAGATGTCAACCGTGCCCTTGTAGCCGGACACGATGTTGAACTTGCTGCCGTTGACGTGCTTGTGCAGCGCCGCGTAGTCGCGCGTCGCGCCGCCCGCCGCGCTGGCGCCGAAGATCGCCGACTGCGTCAGCGTGTCCTCGAACTTCTTGATCTTCGACGTCGCGAAGGTGATGCAGACGCGCGTGCCGCTGTCGGCCGTGCCGAGATAGATGAACTTGGTCGGATCGAACAGGTTGGCGGCCTTTTCGTCGATCAGCCGGCCCATGATGGCGCCCGGCATCAGCGCGCCAATGACAGTGCCGTCCTTCGGGGCGACCGTGTAAATGTTCGAGCCCGCGATGGCGCTGCCCGCGCCCGGCATGTTGCGCGGCAGGATGTTCGGCGTCCCTGGAATATAGCGGCCGAGGTGGCGACCCAGCGTTCGGGCGTAGACGTCATAGCCTCCGCCCACGTCGCCGCCGATCAGCAGTTCGATGTTGCGACCGGCATAGAAATCCGCCGCGCCCGCGCCTGTCGCGGCGAACATCGCCACGCCCGCCAGCAAGGCTCCTGCCCGCCGCTTCAGGCTGTTGAGTTGAATGGAATCGCCCATCGTCATGCCGGATCCTCCGTCGCCTCTTGCGGCGGCGCGGACGCTACGCAATCGCATCCGTGACGACAAGCCGTGATTGCAGCCAAGATTGCGCCCGTTTGCCGCGCGCGATTGCTGCCGAATGAATCATCAAGCGGCAAGCCTGCCGATTTTGAGTGCACATTTATACCGCATTGCAAAATAAATAGACTCATTTTGCCTATTTTATAATCTGACGATATTTCGGGCAATTCGCCAAAAAGTCTCACAATATCAATTCACTAATAGGTCGTTAAGGGATGGCACGAGGGTTGCTCAAGCAAAACGTCCGTCCGGACAGCTTTCAACTCGCCGGGAACGCCGGCCAAAATCGGGGATGGTTAATGTCTCTTACCAGGCGCAACATGCTTCTGGCTTCGGGTGCTGCGCTCGGCGCGGCTTCGCTCGGCTCCATCGGCGCGCTGGCCCAATCGGCCGGTACGATCAAGGTGGGAATTCTGCACTCCCTTTCCGGCACCATGGCGATCAGCGAGACCACGCTGAAAGACGTCATGCTGATGCTCATCGAAGACCAGAACAAGAAGGGCGGCTTGCTCGGCAAGAAGCTTGAGGCGGTGGTGGTCGATCCGGCGTCCGACTGGCCGCTGTTCGCCGAAAAGGCCCGTCAGCTCATCTC
>CANJEY010000462.1 GCA_947472615.1 Beijerinckiaceae bacterium | reverse complement strand
GCCTTCTTGTAACGGCCGACCGGGATTTCCGACATGTGCGCGTGCAGCGTGCCGTCGGCCATCTGGAAGAACACGTTCATCGAACCCTTGCCGCGCGCGTCGAGCTCATAGAGCTTGAAGCTGGTCAGGTCGTGGACGAAGTTCGTCTCCCAGACGTTGATGGTCGCCTTGGCGCCGGTGCGCTCGTGCGCCTCGTGGTCGCCCTCGCCGTCGAAGAATTTGGCTTGTCCGACGCGCTCGGGAAACTGGAAGTCGTTTTTGAAAACGAAATCGAGATTGTGGTACAGGTTGATCGTCAGTGGCGCGTCGTTGGTGACCGACAGGCGCGCGGGCTCCTGACCCGAGCCGTTGAAGATCTGATACTGGCAGTTCAGCGGTACGGTGAAGAACGCCTTCGGGCCCCACTCGAACGTGCGCGTGCCGCCGTCCGGGAACCACACTGTCGTCGAGCCATGACCGGCGAGCACGAAATACACCGCTTCGTAGAGGTGCTTGATCGGCGCGGTCTTCTTGCCGGGATCGACTTCGAGAACGTAATTGGCCATGAAGTCGCCGCGGCCGTGCGTGTGAGCAAAGCAGCCGCGCGCGTCGTAGCGGGCCCATTTTTCGGTCTTCAGCGCGAGCAGGTCGTGGCCGAAATCGAGGTGAACCGGAATTCCCTCTCCGTTGGCCCAATCCATGTACGGATCGAGCAAAAATCGCGAGGTGACTCCGACCGGGTCCTGAGCGCCAGACGACATGTTTTCTCCCTGTGAATGAGCTGTGATGCGGGGCATTACTGCGCCTGAGCGATTCGATTTGCAAGCGCCCGCCGGGCGGCGTTGCGTCGCCCGGCGGAGGCCGCTAGGAAGGCGCGGGGGCTGTCGGCGGGCGCCCCGTCCCAGACGTTCGCGTCCAAGCTCCGCCCCGGCCGACGGCCAAAGCCGGAGGGGGGCGATGTGCATCCAGTTCAGACGACAACAGCGCAGACTTCACATGGCGTCAGTTTCGGCGAGGCCTTCCGGGTCTGGCTGCGCATCGCGGCGCTGAGCTTCGGCGGCCCCGCAGGCCAGATCGCCGTGATGCACCGCATTCTCGTCGACGAGAAGAAGTGGATTTCCGACGCGCGGTTTCTGCACGCGCTGAATTATTGCATGCTGCTGCCCGGCCCCGAGGCGCAGCAACTCGCCACCTATGTGGGCTGGCTGATGCATCGCACCGCCGGCGGATTGATGGCGGGCGGCCTGTTCATCCTGCCGGGCATGGTCGCCATCATGGCGCTGAGCTGGATCTACGCGCTGTTCGGCAATGTGGCCATCGTGGCGGCGCTGTTCTTCGGCCTGAAGGCGGCGGTGCTGGCGATCGTGGTCGAAGCCGTGATGCGCGTCGGCAAACGGGCGTTGAAGAACAACGTCTTGCGCGGCCTCGCGGCGGCCGCGTTCGTGGCGATCTATCTTTTCGATGCGCCGTTTCCGCTGATCATCACCGCCGCCGGCCTGATCGGCTGGGCGGGAACGCGGGCCGGACGCACGGAATTCGCCAATGCAGGCCACGGCGGCGGCGGAACCAAAGCTGTCGACGACAGCCTGCTCGGCGACACGTCCCCCGCCCATGCACGAGCCTCGGCCTTTGGAACCGCAAAGGTCGCAACCATATGGCTGGCGCTCTGGCTGGTCCCGGTCGCGGCCGTTCTGCTGCTGGCAGGGCCGGACAGCGTCTTCAGCACGATCGCGATCTTCTTCAGCAAGATGGCGATGGTGACGTTCGGCGGCGCCTACGCGGTGCTGGCCTACGTGGCGCAGCAGGCTGTCTCGACCTATCATTGGCTCCAGCCCGGCGAAATGCTCGACGGCCTTGGCATGGCCGAGACGACGCCCGGACCGCTGATCATGGTCTTGCAGTTCGTGGGCTTCATGGCGGCGTTCCGCGCGCCCGGCGCGCTCTCGCCGCTGCTGGCTGGAACGCTGGGCGGCCTGCTCGCCACCTGGGTGACGTTCGCGCCCTGCTTCCTGTGGATTTTCGCGGGCGCGCCCTACATCGAGACATTGCGCGGCAACAAGGCGCTGTCGGGCGCGCTGTCGGCGATCACGGCGGCCGTGGTCGGCGTCATCCTCAATCTGGCGATCTGGTTCGCAGTCCACACAATCTTCCGCGAGACGTCGGTGTGGTCGGGCTACGGCATGACGATCGACGCGCCGAAGCTGTCGAGCCTCGATCCATGGGCGCTGGCGCTCGCAGCTGCCGCCATGCTGGCGATCTTCCGCTTCAAAATCGGGATGATCGTGACGCTGCTGGCCTGCGCGGCGGCTGGCGTCGCGCTGCGGCTCGCGGGCCTCATCCTGTGAGCGGCCGGGATCAGCGGTAGACTCGCGCCCCGCGTCCGATCATTTTCCTCTCACGCGCCGGGCTGCGGTCATCGAGCGCCAGACCCACAGGAGAGGAACATGGACGATCTCAGAACATTGCACGTCACCCGCGAGGGCCATGTGGCGACGATCCAGTTCGCGACGCCGAAGCTGGTCCACAAGGACGGAGAGCCGCTGCGTCCCGGTCGCCATCGCGAACTCGGCATCGCGCTAGACCGTCTGCGCTTCGACAACGAGATTCGCGTCATCGTCATCACCGGGAAGGATGACGTATTCTGCGTCACCGGCGACAATCATCCGCACTTCCATGGGCATACGCCAGATCATACCTGGGATGGGCTGCAGGCGTTGCAGCAGGCGTTCCAGCTCATCATCGAAATCGAGAAGCCCGTCATCGCCAAGGTGAACGGCGGCGTGAAGGGCTTCGGCTCGTCGCTCGTGTTCTCGTGCGACTTCATCATCGCGCGGGAAGACGCCGTGCTGTGCGACCACCATCTCGGCATGGGCGACGGCGATCCGCCGGTCGGGCGTCCGGGCGCAGGCATCGTGCCGGGTGATGGCGGGACGATCTTCGTGCCGCTGCACATGCCGCCCGCAATCGCGCGCGAATATCTGTGGCTCGGCAAGCAGATCACCGGCAAGCAATTGTACGATCGCGGCATCATCAACGCAGCTGTGCCGAAGAAAATGCTCGACGCCGAATGCGACAAGCTGGTCGACGCCCTGCTGCGCCGTCCGCCCTATGCGCTGGCGTTCTCGAAGCGCACCTTCAACCGCTTCTACGCCGAGCGCTTCAACCTGATGTTCGATCTCGGCTACGCCTACGAGATGATGAACAAGGAGCAGCACGGCCGCTACGTCAACGGTCGCGGCACCGAGACGCTGTAGACCATGCGCTTTCCCTGCCAGCACGGCCCAAAGTCGTGCTGGCGTCCCTCGTGCTTCGAGACGGCGCTACGCGTCTCCTTAGCATGAGGGACTATTGCAGATTGGGCTTGCAAAATGAACTTGCAAAAAGGCCTCATCCTGAGGAG
>CANJEY010000461.1 GCA_947472615.1 Beijerinckiaceae bacterium | reverse complement strand
AGCCGTTGAGCATGTAGTCCGCCAGTTCCTTGCGGGTCGGAATCCAGACTTCGTCGCTATACTGCTTGACGTAGCGGATCATCTGCTCGACCGCGCAGGCGATGTTCGGGCGCGTGCCGAGTTCGGCGTGGATGATGAGATCCATCGCGCCGCAGCGACCGCGCAAACCTTCCTCGCGCAGATAATCGAACGAGGTGCGGAAGCCTTCGAAATAGCTCGTGGCGTTGCCAAGACCGTCCGACCAGGCCCGCCAGTCGTTGGCGTAATTCAGCTTCGGGATCATGGCGATGTTCTTGCCGTCGACTTCGGCCACATAGGGAACGTCATCATCGAAGGCGTCCCCGAACCACGAATAGCCTTCGTTGGCGAGGATCGACAGAGTCTCTGCAGTGTGCAGATTGCCCGGCCCGGCCCAACCCACGGGCCGCTCGCCCGTGCATTCGGTGATGACGCGCGTGCAGCCGCGCACTTCCTCAACCTGCTGCTCGGGCGTCAGATCTGTCATGTGATGATCGTTCGTCATGCCGTGGCTGGCGATTTCGTGACCGGCCTTGTGGAAGGCGCGGATCGTCTCCGGCCACTTCTCGACCGCGAGGCCGTTGGCGCCGATCGTGGCCTTTATGCCGTGGCGTTCATAGATGTCCATGATGCGCCAGACGCCCACCGCGCCGCCGTAATTGGCGTGCGAGAGCGATGCGAGATTGGTCGGAATTTTCGGCGTCTTCTTGAAGCGGCCGCTCTTGCGGAACGCCTCATAGGCGACGCGGAATGTGCAACAAATGAGCTTGCCGTCCGGCCATTTCAGCGTCGGTGTCGGCCATTGAACGCCCTTATGCATGAATCTCTGCCTCCTGCTGATGATCGAATGCGCGGATGCGCAAGGCGAAGCAAACCTCGCGCCGTCGCCGTCCAAGGTTCCGTGACCGGAACAATGGCATGGGGCCGCGCGAGCGCCAAGCGTGGCCGTTCCTTACTGGACGCGGCGCTTCCACAGATCCCAAGCGCGCGACGCCGATGTGATGTTGACCGCGTCAGCCTTCGGGCCTTCCTCGAGATCGAGCGCGTTGATCGCGCCGCCGGCGGCGAGCATCGTGGTCTGCAGCTGAAGGCGGCAGTTCACTTCGGTGTAGACGGCGCGGAACACGGCGATCGACAGGCTCGGGCCAGTGGCGACGCTGCCATGCGCGCGCATCAGGATCACTGGGCTCTCGCCCATGATCTTGGCGAGTTCCTCGCCCTTCTGGTGATTGCCGACCAGCATGTCGGTCGCGCCGAACTTGTCGCGAATGTCGAACACGGGCGCGCCGGCCGCCAGGAAGGCCGCGTTGTGATACATCGCCCGCAGCGGCACGCTGGTCAGGCCGAACGGGATGACTGACGGCGAGTGGCTGTGCACGACGGAATTCACGGCCGGATTGGCCTTGTAGATTTCGCCGTGAATGAAGCGTTCGAGGAAGCCGCTGCGCCCCTTCGACTCGCAGGCCTCGCACTCGAGGTCGAATTCCATGATGTCGTCGGCCGTCACCAGCGCGGGCGCCAGCGAGCGCGACATCAGAAAGCGGTTCGGGCTCACCGGATGGCGCATGCTGACGTGGCCGAACGCGTCGACCACGCCCTGATCGGCCAGAATGCGGCTGGCGGCCGCAAGCTCTTCGAGAATTGCGCGATCGACTGGCCCTGCGGAAGCCGGAACCGGCTTCGACGCGCCGCCCGCATCCGCCGGCGACATCGCTGCGTTCGCAAAGAACGAACCGCCCATCGCCTGATGACACGCACACTGAACGAACCGCATCTGTCCTCCTGGAAACCTGGTCGCAGGCCGGCTCCGCGAGGCGCGGGACTGGCCAAAATCTCATACGAAAGACGTATCAGTATCGCCGCCAAACACAACACCCCGGCCGAACGCCGGGCAGCGGCGTATCAGCGCTTCACCACCACCAGTCCATCCAGCGCGACGCCGCCCTTCGGGCGCAGCAGGAAGGGATTGACGTCGATTGACTCGATGCAATCGCCAGCATCGCCCATCAGATGCGCCAGCCCCGTCAGCGCCCGCACGAGGGCGGCGTGATCCAGCGCAGGCTTGCCCCGGTAACCCTTCACCAGAACGCCCGCACGCGTCCGGGCGATCAGCTCCGTCGCCGAACGCTCGTCGAGCGGCGGCGGGGCGAGTGCGAAATCACGCGTCAGTTCAATATCGACGCCGCCAGATCCGAACAGGATCACCGGCCCCATTTCCCGATCGCGCGATGCGCCGAGCACGAGTTCGAGACCGCCCGTCGCCATTTCGGCGATCAGCACGCCGTCGATCTTCGGGCTGCCGGAAAGCGCCGCTGCGGCGGCCATGATCTTGCGATAGGCCGCGCGCACATCCTCCGCAGTCTTCAGGTTGACGATGACGCCGCCCATATCGGACTTGTGCGGAATGTCGGCGCTGACGATCTTCGCCACCACAGGCAGGCCGATGCGTTCAGCGGCCGCCGCCGCGCCGTCCTCGCTCGTCGCCAGTTCCTCGCGGGGGACCGGAATGCCATAGGCGGCAAGCAGCCGCTTGGAGCTGACTTCGTCCAGCGACGCGGGACCGGGCTTCGCCAGCAGTTCATCGAGAATGCGCCGACCCTCGGGATTCTGCGGCGGCGCGGCGATGGCGGGCGCAGAGGCGCGACGCCAGTAATCGGCTACGTTGCGGATCGCCCGTAGCGCCTTGTCGGGCTCCTGCAGGATCACGAGGTTGGGCAGTTCCGCCCGCACTTGGCGCGCGTAATCGTTAAGCCCGTAAGAGGCGATGCTGATGAACACGACCGGCTTGCCGGCCTTGCCGGCGAGGTCATTGACCAGCCGCAGCACCTTTTCCTGCCTGACGGTGCCGGCTTCGCGCGGCAATTCCTCCTGCATCAGCAGCATGTCGAACTCGGGCGCGTTCAGATAGAGCTCGACGCAGCGCATGAAGGCGTCGAGCCCCCCCGACGCTCCAAAGCCGCCGTCGAGCGGGTTGTCGATGACCGCGCCCTTCTGGAAGAAGCTCTCGGCGGTGGTGCGCGTTTCCGCGCTCATCGGCTGGAAATTCAGGCCGTAACCGGAGCCCGCATCGACGATCATGCCGCGCATGCCGCCCGAATAGGTAATGCCGGCCAGCCGACAATCAGTCAGCGGCGGCGCGTGGATCAGGAATTCGACGGTTTCGACCATGTCGTCGATCGACTTGACGCGCAGCGCGCCGGCAGCGCCCGCCACAGCCTCGAACGCTTCCATCGAGCCCGCGAGCGCGCCGGTGTGGGCGGCGGCCGCGGCCCTCCCCTCCTCCGATGCGCCGAGCTTGAAGATGACGACAGGCTTGCCGGCGTCGCGCGCCTTGCGCAGCGCATCCAGAAAATCGGCAGGTT
>CANJEY010000460.1 GCA_947472615.1 Beijerinckiaceae bacterium | reverse complement strand
CCCAGGCGACTGTTCGGGCTCAATGAACTTGCGGCTGCGTCGCCACGCTGAGGATCGGGCTTGTCGCCACGAGGACGAGACGGGATCGCAGCCGCCGCCGAACGCGGCAGTCTACCGCGAAACGACGATTCCAAGTTACAAGGAGGAGGGCTCTGTGGTTGTCGCCTTTGGTAACGTGGGTTAAGGGGCGAACCTGGGTGCCTCAATGAGCAGGACAAGCCGGCGCATGGCATTTGAATGCCCGGTGCGTGGCTCCTGCTACCGGACCAGATCCTTCGCAATCGCCGCCCATTTCGGAATCGTCGATTCCAGCACTTCCGGCGTCACATAGATGGCGCGGAACTTCTCACCGTCCGGGCGCAGGCTCGGGTCTTTGGGAGCGATGTTCGGATCGACCGGCATGTAATCGGCGTCGCGAAACATTTTCTGGCCGTCTTCCGACACGAGGAAGTCGAGCAGCAGCTTGCCGGCGTTTTCGTGCGGGGCACCCTTGGCGAGCGACGCGACCGACAATGTTGCGAGTGCCGGGTTCACCGGAATCCAGGCCGACGGCGCGCCCTGCGCGGCGCTGATCACCGCGTGGTTGTTGAAGATCTGCAGCGCGATCGGATATTCGCCGGCGATCACCTGATCCAGAACCTGCCGCGCCGCCATGGGCACGCCCGCGATGTTCTGCTTCGACAATTCGCGCAGATAGGCCATGCCTTTTTCGTCGCCCATCTCGTTCAGCACGAGGCCGACGAAGCCGGGCGCGCCGGAGGCCGAGCCGGCGCTGGAACTCCAAACCAACTTGCCCTTCCATTTCGGGTCGAGCAGATCCTGCAGCGAGCGCGGCTCCGTTCCCTTCGGCACGAGGGAGGTGTTGAAGCCCGGCGTCAGCACGTACAGATTGGTGGCCGCCCAATAGCCTTCGGCGTCGACGTATTGCTTCGGCAGACGCTTGGCGCTGTCGGGAATCCATTGCGCGACAAGCTTCTCCTTCTTCAGTGCTGCCGAGGTCAGCGTGCCGTCGAACACGTCTGCCTGCACCTTGCCGGCGCGCGCCTCGTTCATCACCCGCAGCGCGACCTCCGCCGCATCGGCGCGCACATAGGTGATGCGCACGCCGTATTTCGCCTCGAATGCCTTGGCGACCGGAGCGACGAACTGGTTGATGATCTGCGTCGTGTACCAGGTGGCCTGGCCCTCTTTCTTCGCAGCCTCGATGAGCGCCTGATCGGCGGCCTGCGCGCCGCCGCACAGCAGGGCGCCGCACAGCGTCAGCGCCGAAATCTCACGCGACATGATCATGGCCGTTCTCCGTTGAAATCCGCCGCGACTTTGATGATCGGGGCCGGGCTGTCAACCGGCGTGACGCCGCAGCGCGCGAATGTGCGGCAATGCTTGCGCTGGCGCGCCCACGCCCGCTACATTCGCCACAAGGGAGATTGGCATGCCGAATGACAAGTTGTCCGAACAGGAAATCGAGCGCGAGTTCGAAACGCTCGCCAGACGGGCGCAATTGTATATTCCGGAAGACCGGCGCGCCGGTTTGCTGAACGGCTATCGCGAATTGTGCAACATGATGGAACTGCTGCGGCAAGGCCTGCCGGCGTCGGCTGAGCCGGCCAGCACCTTCAGCCTCGATGGCGTCGTGCGGATTCCCCGCGCATGAGCACGCCGCTGCACGATCTCTCCATCGCCGAGGCGGGCCGCAAGTTGCGCGACGGTTCGGTCACCTCCGTCGCGCTGACGCAACACGCCCTGGCGCGCGCCGAGGCGTTCGATCCGAAGATCCACGCCTTCATCACCATCACGCGCGACCGCGCACTGCAGGACGCCGATGCTGCCGATCGCGATTTTGCGCGCGGCGTCGATCGCGGGCCGATGCAGGGAATTCCGCACGCCCTGAAGGACATTTACGACACCGCCGGCATTCGCACGACGTGCCATTCGAAACTGCGCGAAACGAATGTGCCGTCGCAGGATTCCGTCGTGGCGGCGAAATTCGCCGCGCAGGGCGCGGTGCTGATCGGCAAACTGTCGACGCATGAATTCGCGCTCGGCGGGCCGAGTTTCGATCTGCCGTGGCCGCCCGCCCGCAACCCGTGGAATCAGGATCACATCACGGGCGGTTCGTCGTCGGGCTCCGGCGCGGCTGTTTCATCCGGCATCGTGCGCGTCGCGATGGGCTCCGACACCGGCGGCTCCATTCGCGGTCCAGCCGCCTATTGCGGCACGATCGGCATCAAGCCCAGCTTCGGCCTCGTGTCGCGGCGCGGCGTGTTCCCGCTGTCGCATTCGCTCGATCATTGCGGCCCGCTGGCGTGGACGATCGAGGATGCGGCGATCGCGCTGGGCGTCATCGCCGGCCACGATCCGCTCGATCCGTCGAGCGCCGCTGCGCCGCAGGTGGATTATCGCGCAGGCCTCGGGCGCGGCGTCGATGGGCTGCGCATCGCGGTTCCTCGCCACTTTTTCATGAACGATCCGGACCTGTCGCCCGAGACTCTGGCGGCGATCGACGCCGCGCTTGGCAAGCTCGAAGCCATGGGGGCAAGGGTCGAAGAGGTGCGCCTGCCGGATTACGAATTGTTCGCTGCCGCCGGCCGCCTCATCATGTTCACCGAAGCCTATGCGATCCACGAGCAGGATTTCCGCACCCGGCCGATGGATTTTGGCAAGCTCACCTACATGCGCATGGGGCTGGGGGCTTTCGTGTCTGGGGCCGACCTGACGCAGGCCCACCGTCTGCGCCGCGAACTGACGTCGCTCGTCAACGCGAAGCTGCGCGACTACGATGTGATCATCACCGCTTCCGCCCTGTCCACAGCGCCGCGTTTCGATGCGACAGGGCCTCGCAACCCGGCGTCCTCGCCAATCCAGAGCATGTCGTTCAACGTCACCGGCAATCCAGCCATGTCGATGCCCATCGGCAAGGCGAAGAACGGACTGCCCATGTCGATCCAGATCGTCGGCAAGCCGTTCGATGAGGCGATGGTGTTTCGCATCGGCGCGGCGCTGGAATCGCAGGTGCGGCACTACGAACAGCGGCCCGCCTTGCAGGTCGTGCAGTCGTGACGCTGGCGTCGCACGGCATCGTCTATGCGATGGACGATCGTCCCGAACTGATCGAGGCTCTGGGCAAGATCGGCCCGATCCTCGCGCACATGCGCCGCGCCGATTTTTCGCAGGTGCCGGAGTCGGTTCGCGACAAGATCGACATTGTCGTCACCACCGGCGGATCGGGCGCGAAGGCCGATCTGATCAACGGCCTGCCCAATCTTGGCATCATCGCCTGCTGGGGTACGGGCTACGAGAATGTCGATCTGAACGCTGCCGCCGCGCGCGGCGTGAAAGTGACGTACAGCCCCGGCGCGAACGCCGCTAGCGTCGCCGACCTGGCCGTCGCGCTG
>CANJEY010000459.1 GCA_947472615.1 Beijerinckiaceae bacterium | reverse complement strand
ATCTTGCCGGCGCGGCCGAACATCTCGTGCAGCGACAACACGGCGTCGTTGCATGGATGATAGGCGTAATGGCAGGTCGGCCGGTACACGGCCTTGCCGGAAGCGTCGCGCACCGTGAAGTAATCGGCGATCGAGATCGACTCGTTGTGCGTCACCAGAAACCCGAACTGGGCGCGCGGCGTCGGCGTCCATGACCGCACGCGCGTGTTGGCGCCGGGCTGGTTCAGAAAGATCGCTGCGCCGCAGCCGGTCGTGTGGCCGCCCGCATTTTCGGGCTTCCACTTCTCATGCGTGCCCCAGCCGAGTTCGGCGGGCTGCATGCCTTCCGACAGGAAGCCTTCGACCGACCATGTGTTGACGAACACGTCCTGCGGCTTCGGCGTCCTGGCGCGCTGCGTGTCGCGTTCGGCGATGTGAACGCCCTTGACGCCAAGGCGCTGCGACAGCGCGGCCCATTCGGCCTTCGTCTTCGGCTCGGGTCCCTTGTCGCCGAGATCGTTGGCGAGATTGACGAGCGCCTGCTTGACGAACCACGACACCATGCCGGGGTTCGCGCCGCAGCACGACACGGCGGTCGTTCCGCCCGGATTGCGGCGGCGCGCTTCCAGCACGGTTTCGCGCAGCGCGTAGTTCGTGCGGGATTCGGGGCCGAGGTTCTTGTCGAAATAGAATCCCGGCCACGGCTCCACGACCGTGTCGATGTAGAGCGCGCCGATCTCGCGCGCGAATTCCATGATGGCGAGCGACGAGGTGTCGACCGAGAGGTTGACGCAGAATCCCTGCCCAATCCCGGCTTTCAGCAGTGGGCCAAGGACGTCGCGATAATTCTCGCGCGTGATGGCGAGCTGCTCGAAGCGGATGCCGCGTTCGTCGAGCAGCGCGCGATCGGAATCGTCGGGGTCGATGACGACGAAATGCCGGCGGTCGAACTCGAAATGCCGCTCGATCAGCGGCAGCGTTCCCTTACCGATCGACCCGAAGCCGATCATCACGATCGCGCCGTCGATACGGCCATGAACGGGCCAGTTGGTCATGTGTTGCTCCAGCAAATCGAGGTGGGTGGCGAGCGCCGGATGGCAGTTCACCGCAAAATTGTGGCGGCCTTGATACAATCGCAGCCGCCACGGTCAATGGCGAACCCGGTCTGGCAGGCATGCGTGCCCGTCAGGCGGCGCGCCTGAGCCGGGCCGGACGCAGCCGGGGCGCGCGCACAGCGGCGGCTCCAGTTGGCCGCAGCAGCCCGTTCGCGCCGTCGAGCGCGCCCGGCGTCAGCTCGAGGCCCAGAAACCGCGCCGGATCGACGAAGCCTGGCATGTCGAGATCGCGCGTGAAGCGCTGCTCGAAGCCGAAGCGCCGATAATACGGCTCGTCGCCGACGAGGATAACAGCCCGATGGCCGCGCGCAGCGGCGCGGTTCAGCGCCTCGCGAATCAGCGCGCCGCCGATGCCGAGCGACTGATGCGCGCCCGACACCGCGACCGGGCCGAGCAGCAATGCCGCATGGCCCGATGCCGACGCGATGTGCCACAGGCGGATCGTGCCGACGAGCGCGCCGTGCAGACGCGCCGCCAGCGCCAGCCCGCGCGCCGGCGCACGGCCTTCGCGCAGCCGCTCCGACGACTTCTCGAATCGCGTCGGTCCGAGCGCCGCGTCGAGCAGAGCTTCGCGCGCGCCGACGTCCGCCGGCGTCTCGTCGACGATGCGAAAGGACGCCGGCGCGATGGAGCGCACGGCGCGGCTGGCGGCGTTCTCTCGATGAAGCGAGGCGAGCGTGTTCGTGGTCATCTTTTCCTCCCCGTGGGGCAGGCGAGACGACCCTCGCACCCCCGCGCGAGCGGGGGCCGTCCGGGACTGGAAGGATGAAGGCCGCTCCCGATGGCGGGAGCGGAAGGCTCAGATCACGAAGGATTTGAGCGGCGGGAAGCCGTTGAAGCCCACGGCCGAATAGGTCGTCGTGTAGGCGCCGGTTCCCTCGATCAGCACTTTCGAGCCGATCTCAAGACTGATCGGGAGCGCGTAGGGCTCCTTCTCGTAGAGCACGTCGACCGAATCGCAGGTCGGGCCGGCGATGATGCACGGAGCCGTTTCGTCACCGTCGAATTCGGTGCGAATCGGGTAGCGAATCATCTCGTCCATCGTCTCGGCGAGTCCGTTGAACTTGCCGATGTCGAGGAACACCCAGCGCATCGCGTCCGTATCGGCCTTCTTCGAGACGAGCACGACCTCGGCCTCGATGACGCCCGCATTGCCCACCATGCCGCGGCCCGGCTCGATGATCGTCTCCGGAATGCGGTTGCCGAAGTGCTTGCGCAACGACCGGAAGATCGCCTGACCGTAAGCTTTCACGGCCGGGACGTTCTTCAGGTACTTCGTCGGGAAACCGCCGCCGAGGTTGACCATCGACAGGAAGATGCCGCGTTCGGCCAGTTCACGGAAGATCGACGACGCCGACTTCAGCGCGCCATCCCACATGCGCGGGTTGCGCTGCTGCGAGCCGACGTGGAACGAGATCCCGTAAGCCGTCAGGCCGAGGCGATGAGCCGTTTCGAGCACGCGCGGCGCCATGTCGGGCGCGCAGCCGAACTTGCGCGACAAAGGCCATTCGGCGCCTTCGCCGTCGCACAGAATGCGGCAGAACACCCGCGAGCCCGGAGCGACGCGCGCGATCTTCTCGACTTCTGCTTCGCAGTCGACCGCGAACAAACGGATGCCGAGCGCAAAGGCGCGCGCGATATCGCGTTCCTTCTTGATCGTGTTGCCGTAGCTGATCCGGTCGGGCGTCGCGCCAGCGTCCAGCGCCTGCTGGATCTCCACGACCGAAGCCGCGTCGAAGCAGGAGCCGAGTTTGGCCAGCAGCTCGAGAACTTCGGCGGCCGGATTGGCCTTCACGGCGTAGAACACGCGCGTGTCAGGCAAAGCGGACGCGAAGGCGCTGTAATTGTCGCGCACGACGTCGAGATCGACGACGAGGCAAGGGCCATCGTCCAGTCCACGCGCACGGCGGTCGCGGAGGAATTCATGAATTCGGTCGGTCATCGCGGCATCCCTTCCAAGCGCGATTTTCGCGCTTCGGACAAAAGAAGGTTGGAGACGAGACCTGCCCGGCGCGCGTTGGAGACGCGACGGATCGGTTGAACGCCATCCATGACCTCGCCTGCGTCGCCGGGTGAGCGGCTGCGCGAACGCGGTCGGTGCTGCGCCGTTGGACACGTTTACCCCGGTAGGCGGAACGCCTGCCAAGGATAAGGTGGCCTTCGTTTGGAAAGGGATTGGGTCCCCGTCCGCACGCCCGGCAAGAAAGACAAGCCTCTTCGGTACGCCAGTCTTGGAAATCTGGCAGAGACGAAAAAGCCCGGTCCGTCGTTGCTTTAAGTCGCGTCCCCCGTTTGGCGGGGT
>CANJEY010000458.1 GCA_947472615.1 Beijerinckiaceae bacterium | reverse complement strand
TTTACGGGCTGGCCCGTTTTGGGCGCTCGAACAGCCGAATTTTGGCCGCACTGCCCATAAACTGCGCGATTGCCCGTTTCTTATTCGATGGTTTACACATGGACACTCTGTGTCGACATGGTGACCGAATCGTGACGACCGGCAGACGAAAAGTTTCAGGGACGATCGAGGGGTCTCACATGCGGTCGCATTTCAAGGGTTTGCTTTTAGGTGGCGTCGCGGGCGCGGCGCTTGTCGCCAGCGTCGGGGCCACGCTGGCCGGCGGCGTCGCCATCCGTGAACAAAGCGCACTGGGCATGGGAGTCGCCTTCGCCGGTGCGGCGGCAGGCGGCGCGGGGCTGGGCTCCATGTTCTGGAATCCGGCCACCATGACCGATTTTGCTGGTTGGCAGTCGTCGTGGTCGTTGTCGGGCATCATCCCGAACACCAAGACGACCCCGAACGTCGCCGGCACGAGCCCGCTCCTTCTCGCGACCTTCGGTTCGGCCTCGACGGGGAACATGGGACAGAGCGCACTCGTCCCCGGATCGTACGCCAGCTATCAGTACAACGATAATATCTGGTTCGGCCTCGCGGTGACGGCGCCGTTCGGTTCCTCCACCACTAATCCAACCAACTGGGCCGGCGCGCTATACGGCCAGACCTCGAAACTGACGACGATCGATATCAACCCGAATGTCGCTTACAAGTTCAATGACATGTTCTCCTTGGCCTTCGGCCTGAGGATTATGTACGCCGAACTGCATTATTCCTCGGCCGCGTCGGCTCTGGTTCCGAACACCACGAACATCATCAACGCGGACGCTTGGGGCGTCGGCTTCACCGCCGGCATGACTTTCAAGCCCGCGCCGGGAACTGAAATCGGCATCGGGTATCGGTCGCAAGTCAGCGAGAAGCTGGGCGGAACGTTCATCTCGCCGGTCGGTAATTCCGGGATGACATCGACCATCAAGGCGCCCGACCAGATTACCTTCGGCCTCAAGCAGCGCATTAACGATCAGTGGACCGTTCTGGCCAATGTCGAATGGACGCATTGGAGCATCTTCAATACGTTCCCGGTCTATTCGACCGGCGGCACTATTCCGGCGGGTACGAACTTCACGAACTTCGCCTTCCGCTGGTCGGACGGTTGGTTCGCTTCGGCGGGTGCCGAATACAAATGGAACCAGAACTGGACCATCCGAGCCGGCGCGGCGTACGAATGGTCGCCGGTGACGGACACCGTTCGCGGCGTCCGCATTCCGGACAACGACCGAGTCTGGTTGACGGCGGGCGCTAGCTACCAGTTCTCGCAGAAGCTGAGCATCGATCTGAGCTACGCCCACATCTTCGTGCGCAATGCCAGCATCAATATCAACAGTGCGAACAACCCGATCTTCATCGCGGGCGTTCCGTTCGTCGGTTCGACTAAGAGCAATATCGACATTGTGTCGGTCGGTCTGAACTATCGCTGGGACGAACCCGTGAAGGGCGTCGTCTCCGCCAAGTACTGAGCGTTTTCGAACGCCAATGCGAAGAGGCCGGGCTCGCGCCCGGCCTCTTTCGTTTGTATGGGCTCGCCGCCGTCGAAGCAGTCGGGATCGTCAGGCTTTTGCCCGCACGTATTCGCCGGGCGCGTCGCAGATCGGCGTCAGCTTGCCGTCGCCGGGCGTACGGGCCGGAACCTTCTCGGGCGCCTGCGCGGCAATCCACGCGATCCAGTCGACCCACCAGCTGCCCGGATGCTCCTGCGCGGCGCGTACCCAGTCGTCGAATTCGCCTTCGGGGCGGGGGCCGGTCCAGTACTGGTATTTCGGCTTGTCGGCCGGATTGACCACGCCGGCGATGTGGCCGGACCCCGACAGCACGTAACGCATCTCGCCGCCGAAGAATTTCGCGCCAGTGAAGACCGAGCGCGCGGGCGCGATGTGGTCTTCCTTGGCGGCCAGATTGTAGACCGGAATGCGCACCTTGCCGAGATCGAGCCTCTCGCCGGCCAGCTCCATCTCGCCGCGCGTCAGATTGTTCTCGATGTAGCAATTACGCATATAAAACGAGTGGTTGGCCGCAGGCATTCGAGTGGAGTCTGAATTCCAGCTCAGCAGGTCGAAGGGCATCGGCTCCTTGCCCTTGAGGTAATTGTTGACCACGTAAGACCAGATCAGATCGTTCGGCCGCAGCATGTTGAACGCGGTCGCCATCGACGAGCCTTCGAGATAGCCGTGTTCGGCCATCTTGGCTTCGAGGCTTTTCAGCCGCTCCGCGTCAATAAACACCTTGAGGTCGCCAGCATCGCGGAAATCGACCTGCGTGGTCAGCAGGGTCGTGCTGCTGATCCGTGCATCGCCCTTGGCGGCCATCCAGGCCAACGTCACCGACAGCAGCGTGCCGCCAACGCAATAGCCCAGCGCCGTCACGTCCCGTTCGCCCGTCGCCAGTTCTATGGCGTCGAGGGCGGCCAGGATACCCTCGCGCATGTATTCCTCGAAGCCCTTCTGGGCATGGCGTTCGTCGGGATTGACCCACGACACGACAAACACCGTGAGGCCCTGCGCGACGCACCAGCGGATGAAGCTCTTCTCCTTGTTGAGATCGAGCACATAGAATTTATTGATCCACGGCGGCACGATCAGCAGCGGCCGCCGATACACGGTTTCTGTCGACGGCGCGTACTGGATCAATTCGATCAGATCGTCGCGAAACATGACCTTGCCCGGCGTGCTGGCCATGTCGATTCCGAGCACGAGCTTGGAGGAATCGCTCTGCCGGATCTTGATCTGGCCTTTGCCGGCCTCGATGTCCTCGGCCAGCATGTGCATGCCGCGCACGAGGTTTTCGCCATTCTGCCGCAGCGTCTCGCGCAGCAGTTCAGGATTGGTGGCGAGGAAGTTAGACGGCGAGAGCGCGCCGGAAATCTGCCGGAGATAGAATTCGGCCTTCTGCTTTTCGTAAGGATCGATGCCTTCGGTCTTTTCGACGACATCGTTGGCCCAGCGCGTCGTCATCGAATACGCCTGCCGGAGAAAGTCGAACAGTGGATTGGCCTGCCACTCGGGCGCGGCGAACCGCTTGTCTGATTTTTCCATCGGCACGACGGGCGGGGCGTCTTCGCCCGACAGCCGCCGCAGAGTCTGCGACCACAGGCTCAGAAATCCGTTCGACAAAGTCTGCTGCGCCTCGAGCGCCTTGGCCGGATCGGCGAGCCAGCGCTCGGCGATATGACCCAGCGTCTTCACCGCATCGCCGACCTGCTCGGCGAATTCAGGATTGGACTTGCCGGTTTCCAGCGGCTTCAGATAGGCGACCGCGGCCTTTCCGCTTTCCTCGACGAAGCGCATCATGTTGCGCGACAGGGCTTCGACGTCCGGGGCGGCCTGCGCCTGCTCCGCAGCTTTCGGATCGGGGCCGGGCTTGCTCGACGCTTCC
>CANJEY010000457.1 GCA_947472615.1 Beijerinckiaceae bacterium | reverse complement strand
GGACCTGCGCTTACCAGCCGCAGCCGCAGCCGGAACGGCGGCTCTTGCGGGACTTGTGCGACTTGCGGGTCTTCTTGGTCTTGCGCGACTTGCGACCGCCGCCGAAGCCGCCTTCGAGTTCAGTCTGGATGATCGGGAAACCTGCGATTTTCATGGTGTTCTCCTGAGTTCGTGAGTGACGGAAAGGTTCTGACGAGACCTGCGCTTACCAGCCGCAGCCGCAGCCGGAACGGCGGCTCTTGCGGGACTTGTGCGACTTGCGGGTCTTCTTGGTCTTGCGGGACTTGCGACCGCCGCCGAAGCCGCCTTCGAGTTCAGTGGTGATGATCGGGAAACCTGTGATTTTCATGGGAAGCCTCCTCGCTTGTGTTGCCGCCTTGCAGGGGACGCCGTGTCGCTCTGCATGAATTGAGATTGCTGAATTGAATAAAATTTGCAATAGATGCGACTGAATAGCCGAATATAAACGATAACGATTGACTATGTTTATTATGATACGGCAGTTAATTTGATTTAACTGAATTCATTATTGCACATATACGATTTTTAAATTTGACGATACGGGCGACGAATCCCGCAAAATCGGCCCATGCGCTTGTGGAAGCGCGACAATTTGGGTTCAGGCTCAAGTAGGACCAGAAATTGAATTCAAAATATTGGTAAAGCAGACCCGGCCCGGCGGCGGGCGTGGAATTCCACACTCGCGCACACCAAATGATCTAGCATGGGGCGACGAATCCCTTTTTCCGGGAAAAATCCTTGCCGAAACACACACGTACCCATGTGCCGGGTCCCGGCGGCGAAACATCCCCCCTGCCATCCCGCGAGGAGATCATCGCCTTCATCGCGCGCGAACGCGCTGCGGTGGAATCCGCAGGCGCTGTTCCGGCCAAGATCGGCAAGCGCGAAATCTCCCGCGCCTTCGGCATCAAGGGCGCGGCGCGCATCGACCTGAAGCGCATGCTGAAAGAGCTTGAAGCCGAAGGCGAAGTCGAGCGGCGCGGCAAGTCGCTTCACAAGGCCGGCGCGCTGCCGCCCGTCGTGCTGGCCGACATCAAGACACGCGATCGCGACGGCGACCTGATCGCCTTCCCGGCCGAATGGGATGCGGACGAAGACGGCGTCGCGCCGCGCATCGCCATCAGCGTTCCGCGCAAGCCGCGTCCCGGCCAGCCGATTCCCGGCGTCGGCGACCGGGCGCTCCTGCGCGTCGAGCAGGTGCGCAATCCTGACAAGGGCGAGGCTCCCTACACGGGCCGCGTCGTCAAGATTCTCACCCGCGCCCGCTCACGCGTGCTCGGCGTGTTTCGCGCCGGTGCTGCGGGCGGCGGCCGGCTGACGCCTGTCGACAAAAAGAACATGAACCGCGAACTGACCATCGCGCCCGGCGACGAGGGCGAGGCGCGCGACGGCGATCTCGTCTCGGTCGAGGTGATGCGCGAGGGCCGCTTCGGGCTCGCCGGTGCCAAGGTGCGCGAACGTCTTGGCGCGATGACGAACGAGCGCGCAGTCAGCATGATCGCGATCTATTCGCACGGCATTCCGCATGTGTTTTCGCGCGAGGCTTTGGCGGAGGCGGACGACGCGCGCCCCGCCCGCCTCGAAGGCCGCGAGGACTGGAGGAGGCTGCCACTCGTCACCATCGACCCAGCCGACGCCAAGGACCACGACGACGCGGTGTTCGCCGAACCTGATCCCGATCCGGCCAATCCGGGCGGCTTCGTACTCACCGTCGCCATCGCCGATGTGGCGGCCTATGTGCGCCCGGGCTCCGCGCTGGACCGCGAGGCGCTGGATCGCGGCAATTCGGTCTATTTCCCCGACCGTGTCGTGCCGATGCTACCCGAGCGGATCTCCAACGATCTCTGTTCGTTGCGGGCGGGCGAAGACCGCCCGGCGCTCGCCGCCCGCATGGTCATCGACGCAGACGGTCGCAAGCGGTCGCATTCTTTCCATCGCGTGATGATGCGCTCGGCCGCCAAACTCGCGTATCCGCAGGCGCAGGCCGCCATCGACGGACAGCCCGACGACGTCACGCGCCCGATTCTCGACAACGTGCTGCGGCCGCTGTGGGAAGCCTATGGAGCGCTGAAACTGGCGCGCGAGAAACGCTCGCCGCTCGATCTCGACCTGCCGGAGCGCAAGCTCGTCCTCACCCCGGACGGGATGGTCGACCGCGTGATCACACCGCCGCGCCTCGACGCCATGCGGTTGATCGAAGAATTCATGATCCTCGCTAACGTCGCCGCCGCCGAAACGCTCGAAGAGCACCGCCAGCCGCTGATCTATCGCGCCCACGATGAGCCGACGGTCGAGAAGCTGAACGGTCTGTCGGAATTCCTGTCGACCATGGGCATCAAGTTCGCGCGCGGACAGGTGCTGCGGCCCAATCATTTCAATGCGATTCTGGAACGCGTCAAAGGCGCGGAGAACGAGCATCTCGTCAACGAGGTGGTGCTGCGCACGCAAGCGCAGGCCGAATACGTGTCCGAAAACTACGGCCACTTCGGACTCAACCTGCGGCGCTACGCGCATTTCACGTCGCCGATCCGCCGCTACGCCGACCTGATCGTCCATCGCGGACTGATCCGCGCGTTGAAGCTCGGCTCAGACGGATTGCGCGACGCGGATTCAGAAAACCTCGCCGAGATCGCCGCACGCATTTCCGCCGCCGAGAGGCGCGCCATGGCGGCTGAGCGCGAAACGACGGACCGGTTGATCGCGAGCTGGCTGGCCGAGCGCATCGGGGCGACCTTCGAAGGCCGCATCGCGGGCGTCACCAAGTTCGGCCTGTTCGTCAAGCTCACCGACACGGGCGCGGACGGGTTCGTGCCGGCCGCTACTCTGGGGCAAGAATTCTTCCGATACGAGGAGCGGCTGCACGCGCTGATCGGCAGCCGCAGCGGCGAGACGTATCAGCTCGGCGACATCGTCGAGGTGAAGCTGGTCGAGGCCGCGCCGTTCGCGGGCGCGCTACGGTTCGAAATGCTGTCCGACGGGCGCGGCCGCAGCGGTACGCCGAAAGGCCGCACGGATCGCCCGGGCCGCGACGATAAGCCCCATGGGCCGCGACGCGGTTCGGCCCCATCTGCAGGGCGTTCGAACAAGAAGATGACAAGAAGATGAGAAGACCGAAATGACAATGGCCATCGCCGACACAACGGGAGACGCGGCGCGCAGCCAGAGCGGCGAGCGCGACGCATGGATGTCAATCAAGCGAGGACTGCGGATGCGGTGTCCGCAATGCGGCGAGGGCGCGGTCTTTCATCGCTATCTGAAAGTCAGCGACGAATGTCCGGTGTGCCATAACGAACTACATCACCAGCGCGCCGACGATGCGCCGCCGTATTTTACCATTCTGGTGGTCGGCCATGTGATCGGCGCCATGATGCTGGCTGTCGAGGAGTGGAACGATACGATCCCGAT
>CANJEY010000456.1 GCA_947472615.1 Beijerinckiaceae bacterium | reverse complement strand
GAACTCGACGCGCGCGAATCCCACGCCATCTTGCCGCGCCATTTTGGATCAAGCAGATCCTCGAACGACTTCGGCTCGGTTCCTTTCGGAACCAGATTGGTGTTGAACGCCGGCGTGAGGGTGAACTGGTTAGTCGCGATCCAGTAGCCATCCGGATCGGAATATTGTTTCGGTAAGGTCTTCGCCGCGTCCGGAACCCACTTCGCCACGAGTCCCTGCTTCTTCAGCGCCGGCGCGGCGAAGCCGTCGAACACATCGGACTCGACCTTGCCGGCCTTCGATTCGTTCAGGATGCGCACCGAAACCTCGACGGAATCGGCCCGCACGTAGTTCACCTTGACGCCGTACTTCTTCTCGAAAGCATTGGCGGCCGGCACGACAAATTGATTGACGATCAGCCCCGTGTACCAGACGACTTCGCCTTCCTTTTTGGCAGCGTCGATCAGCGCCTGATCCGCCGCCCACGCAGGCGCCGCGGCGAGCCATGCAGCCGCGAGGCTGCCCGCAATGACATGCTTCATCGAACGTCTCCTCAATCGCTTCTTATGTTCGGTTCATTCCACGTCGGGGCGCTTGTAGGCCACATTCGGCCCGCCCTTCTGCGATTGCAGATAGCTTTCCACATCGCCCAGCGGGTCCATCGCGCGACGCAATCGCTGGCCCACAAGCTGGTCCACCTGAATCGCTTGCGAAATCGACACGTCGCGTCCGAGCTGCACGGCGATCTTGTGATGCTCCAGCGCCGCCAGATGCCGCAGCGCGATCTCGTGCGCGATTGTGTTCGTGTGCGCCTCCAGCTCATCCGCCGGCACGGCTTGCGATACGACGCCCAGATCCATCGCTTCCGCGCCGAAAAAATTGCGGCCGACGAGTGCGATATGCGCAAGCTTCTTCACCGGCACGCCGCCATGCAACAGCGTCGCGGTGACGATCTGGCCGAAACTGCCGCGCAGGATTTCCGGCATGCCGATCTGCGCATCCTGCGACGCATAGACGAGATCGTGCGCGTTGATGATTCCGATAGCGCCGCCGAGACAATAGCCATGCACCTGCGCGATCATGATGCGCGGGAAAGTTCGGATCATGTCGCCGAGCGCCACGACCGGATTGGGCCGGTCCCAGTCGCCGAGCGGACCCGAATTGTAGTCGCGCAAGAACGTCAGATCGAGGCCGGATGAAAACACCGGACCAGCGCCGCGCGTCACCACGACCTTGAGCGTCCTGTCGGCGCGGATGATGTCGAGCGCCGCGAAATAGGCGTCGCACATCGCCTGATTCCAGCAATTGCGCTTGTCGGGCCGGTTAAGGGTGATGCGCGCGACGCCGCCGTCATTCGACCGGTCAAGCAACAATTCCGGCCATTCTTTCAGGCGGCTCCACTCGGGCATTCGTTCCTCCAGATTTGCTTTTGTTGTTCGTCGTCTCAGCTGTCGATGGGAGTGCCGGTCGAGGGCTTCAACTCCGGCGGTATTCGCCATTGCCTGGTCGGCCGACCTTCGGCGATGGCCGCCATTTCGCGTTTCCAGATGCGGCGGAGCATCGCCACCTGACGGTCAGAATTGCGTAACTGGTCGAGATCCGGATTGCGGCCCGGCTCCAGACCGCCCATGGCGACGCCGTCCTGAATCACCACGATATCGGGCCGCCACGCCAGATCGTCGACGTGCAACTCGCCAGCCAGAATGCGCGCGATAGTCTTGTCCGTCGGCTCCAGCGTCTTCAGTTCCTCGCGATGTTGGGCGCGCAACTTCAGAAACGCTTCGGCGTCCTCGCCTTCCTTGTGAATGCACTCGATCATGAAGCTCACATGCGTGTCATACGTGATCGGCACACGCCACGACAGATGTTCGGCCCAGCCTTTGAAGTGCTCGAACACCATGCTGTACATGCAGTTCGGCATGAGGATATGCGACTTGCGCGTGCGGCCGCTGCGCGTGCCGAGACGCAGGATTCCGTAATCGGTTTCCTCGCAGGAGAGTTCCGGAATCTCGTCATTCAACCCGACGTCGGTGAATTTCGACTTGCGATGCACGAAATTGAAATGCACCTCGTCGACGCTGTTCTCAAGCTGGTCGAAATAGCTCCATGTCCGGCGGCTCTCGCGCACCTGCGTGAAGCCGTCGCGGTGGTAAGCCTCGAACCGGTACATCGGGGGCGGCTCACCGTCGCCGAGATAGACGAAGATCAGCCCGAGATATTCCTCGACAGGCCAGCCTTTCAGGTGCGAGCGATCCGTCGGCTCGCCCTTCTCGGCCGGCTGCTCGACGCACTGCCCGCCGCCGTTGTAAGCCCAACCATGATAGAAGCAGCGCATCAGGTCGCCCTCGACCCAACCTGCCGCGAGACGCGCGCCGCGATGCGCGCAATAGGGCGAGATCACATGCGCCTTGCCGCTGTCGCCGCGATACAGGGTGAACTTCTGGCCGAGAATGTCGATGAACTTCGACTTGCCCTTTTCGAGCATCTCCGAACGATAGATCGGCTGCCAATAGCCGTAGAGCAGCTTGCGCGCCGGCGAGCCGGGGCTGATGTCGCGCGGGTTGTAGCTCGTTTCGATCTTGTCGGTGAACGTGACGTCGTTCATTTCGCTTCCGCCTTGCAGGTGACCTCACGCGACAGGTCGTTGTTGCCGAGATAGCTGATGTCGCAGATGAGGCCTGCCTTCAGATCGGCCGCCTTGGCCTCCTTTCCGGCGATCGTCACCTTCGCGTTGGCGACATCGGCTTTCACCGATTGTCCGTTCACAGCGAACGACGCGGTGCGCGCTCCCTCGACGCCCGACAGCGTCACGTCTTTCGCCGTGACCCAGTTCAGCTTCACGTCGAACACGTTGTACTGGTTCTCAAGCACCTTGTCGGTGAGTTCGACAATGTGCCTGGGCGTCGCGGTCAGCGCCACGACTTCTTCCTGAACGACTTCGCCGCGCGACGGGAATATCTCCATCACCTGACGGTCTGCATCGGCCAGAAACTCCTTGTCTTCCATCGTCGCCCAGAACGCATCGCGCAAAGCCTTCAGACGCTCCGGCGGCAGATCGGGCGGCGCCGCGAAGGCGCGGCCCACGTGCAGCCGCTTGGTGACGAAATCGAGCACGTCCTTCATCTTCGGATCAAGCAGCATGTCGTAAATGAACGGCACGTCCTTCAATTCCGGATGCGCCTCGTAGCCGAGTTGCATCACCGGCACGATCTTGCCTTCGCGCAGATAGGATGTGCTGGACTTCACGCTGTCCCAGCCGATGCCGCAGGCGACTTCCAGTTCGCCACGCTCCATGGCCAGGATCATCGACGTCGTGCTCGGATAGCCTTTCACGACCTTCAGCTTCGCGCCGCCCAGCACGATGAATACGTTGGCCTGCTGCACTGTGGAGGAGCGCGCGGCGGTGCCGCCCGTCAGCCATTCGCGCGAGCGCAGATCAGCGACCGTG
>CANJEY010000455.1 GCA_947472615.1 Beijerinckiaceae bacterium | reverse complement strand
GCGAGGTCGGGGCAGATCGTCCGCCAGTGGCGGATGCGGTCGAGGGTCTTCTCCTGATTGCCGGGCCGCTTCATCGCCTTCAGCACCGAGGGGCTCGCGTGCTGGAACGGGATGTCGAGGTAGGGCAGCACCTTGCCGTCCGCCATCAGTTCGATCACGTCGTCGACGTGCGGGTAGGGATAGACGTAGTGCAGCCGGACCCATGCGCCGAGCGAGCCGAGCTCGCGCGCCAGATCCACGAATCTGGCCCGCACGTCGCGATCGCCCCAGCGGCTCTCGGCGTATTTGAGATCGACCCCGTAGGCGGACGTATCCTGCGAGATGACCAACAGCTCCTTGACGCCGGCCTTGACCAGCTTTTCGGCCTCGCGCAGCACCTCGGCGGCCGGCCGCGACGCCAGATCCCCGCGCAGCTTGGGGATGATGCAGAACGAGCATCGGTTGTTGCAGCCCTCCGAAATCTTCAGATAGGCGTAATGGCGCGGCGTCAGTTTGACGCCCTGCGGGGGCAGCAGGTCGAGAAATGGATCGTGCGGGGCGGGCGACGCCTTGTGGACTGCTTCGACGACGCTCTCGTAGGCCTGTGGTCCAGTGACGGCGAGCAGGTTGGGGAACGAGCCGGCCGGAAAGGCAGCGTCGATTTCCTCGCGCTCCGCTCCCATGCAGCCGGTGACGATCACCTTGCCGTTTTCCTTCAGCGCGCCGCCGATGGCGGCCAGCGATTCTGCCTTGGCGCTATCGAGGAACCCGCAGGTGTTGACGATGACTGCGTCGGCGCCGGCGTGGCTTTTGGTCAGTTCGTAGCCTTCGGCGCGCAGACGCGTGATGATGCGTTCGGAATCAACCAGAGCCTTCGGGCATCCGAGCGAAACGAACGAGATTTTGGGGGCTGATGCGCTCATGCGGGTCGAGTGCCACGCGGAGGCCCGGCTGGCAACCATTCGATTCGCAAGCCAGACACGAAAAGGCCCGGCGCGAAGGCCGGGCCTTCGGGTCGAATCGAAAAGCGCTCAGTACTTTGAGACGACGTGCGAGCCGAGCAAAGGCGCAGCCGTATCGGAAAACTTGTACGCGATGCCGACCATGAATGTATGCGTCCGCAGCGACACCTTCGCGTTCACCGTGTCAGAAGCTGGCGTGGCGAAGAAGTTCAGGTTGCGCGTGCCGTAGTCGGTCAGCCGGTATTCTGCGCGGGCGATCCACGACTTGCCCAGCATGGCGTCTGCGCCGAGGCCGAAGGTCCAACCGGTGAGGGTCTTCGACACGCTTTCCTTCGCGGTGTTGACGCACCACGAGCCGGCCGGGAAAAAGCCGGCGCAGGAAATACCGTAGCGGGTGGAGGCGAAGGCCACGCCGCCTGTGCCGTAGACCAGCAATGAGGGGCTGACGAGCATGCCGATTCGGGCGCGGACGCTGCCGTCCCAGCGGATCAGGCTGCGCGTCACGTCGGCATTGCCGGTCTGTGTCAGCGCCGTTGCGCCGCCGAACGTGCCGGGGACGCCCTGAATCTTGTGCGTGTCATAGGCCGGGCCGCCGATGTCGCCTTCGAGACCGGCCACATAGGTCGGGCTGATCTGGAAATTGTATCCGACGTAGCCAGCTGGCCTGAAGCTGGTCGAATTGAGGCTCGATTTCGCCGTGGACGCGTTGAACAGCGTCGCAGTGTTGACGCCGGGCGTCTGCAGCGAATCGGTTCGCCACGTGTGGGTGGAGATCTGCGCTCCCGCAGATGCGCCGACATAGAAGCCGCTCCAGGTCGAGACGGGTGCGGGGTCGAGAATTGCCGGCGGCGGCAGTTCGAAGCGCGGCGGCATGTCGGCCGCGAGAGTCGAATGGGCGGCAAAAGCGCCGGCCGCATATGCGGCGACGGCGGAAATCCTTCGGGTCATCATGGACTTGATTCCGGCTGAGAGTAATCGTCGAACCTCTGGACGAAACATCGCGACGCGACCCGCGCCGCATACTCTGCGGATCAAGATTGAACGTAAGTGATTCGTTTACCTAAATAGTTAACGCGTCGGTCATAATTGAATTTCGTCGGCGCCCCAAAACGCAAAAGCCCGGCTCGAGAGCCGGGCTTCGCGACGATCCTGCGATCGTGGTGCGTTGTCTTAGTACTTGGCGACGACCGCGCCAGCGGCCGGGCTGCCGAACTTGTAGCTCAGGCGAGCTGCGATGACGTTCTCGGTCTCGCGGAACTTGACGGCAATGCCGCCAGCGGTCGAGGTGCTGCTGCCGAAGTCATAGTACTTGTAAGACAAGCCGGCGATCCAGTTGTTGGTGATCGCGTAGTCGATGCCGCCGCCGAGCGTCCAGCCGGTGCGCGAACCGGCGCCCCAGGTCGACGGGATGTTGCTTGAGAACTTGTACTCGGTGAAGGCGACGCCGCCGGTTGCGTAGATCAAAGCGCGATCAGCCGCGAAGCCGGCGCGGCCGCTGATGTCGGCCAGCCAGTTCTGCTTGGTGGTGCAGGTGTTCGGGCCGCCAGCGCAAAGGCTTGAAGCGCGGACATCCACCCAGTCGAGGTTGCCTTCGAGGCCGAACACGAACTGATTGATCTGGTAGTTGAAGCCGAGGTGGCCGCCTCCGACGAAGCCGTCGCCGTTGGTGCTGAAGTTGGTGAACACCGGCGCGCCGACATTGCGCCAGCTGCTGTTGTTCCAGCCATAGCCGGCGTTCAGACCGGCGTAGAAGCCCGTCCACGAGAACAGGATCGGCGCGGGAGCGGCGAAAGCCGGGGCCGAGCTACGAACCGGAAGGTCGGCGGCGAAAGCCGAACCCGAGAGAAGAGCGGCGGCGGCTGCCGAAGCGAGGAGGAAGGAACGCATGTGTTAGTCCTTTGTTCAGAATCTCGATGCCGCGAACATAGGCAAACGCGGCGGCGTGTAAATGGTGAATCGATCCTTCGATGCCGTTACCAACTCCCCCTGTCGCCGCACTGCAACAAAAGCGTCGAGTCTGCACAAAGCATTGCAAAGTGTAATAAAATCTCCAACGTCTCGCCGCGAAGTCGCGTCGTTTTCGCCACATTCATGCCGCATTTTGCGCCGCGAAACCGGGTGGTCAGAAAACAGACGTACTGCCTGCCTGTTGATCAGCCAAGCTGCCGACAAAAAACATCAGGGATGCGCAATTGTCCTTCAACGCGCGACCTTTCTGCCCCAAGCCGGGCTGAGAGCCGACCTGACAGATGGCGTCTGAATTCTCGAAATCCAGCTTGCAGCGCGGCGTGACAGCGACGAATCAGTCCTGATCATGCTCGCCGACTGAACTCTAACACTGCTCCGTATCGATTCGCCTGGCGCAAAGATCGAGCTGGATGGCGCTGGGTTGTAATTAGGCGGTCGACTGGGCCGGCCCCGAATTTCAACCCGCCCGCCTTTGTCTCGGGAATCTGGCATATTGTTCGCGTCAGAGCCATCGGGCGGAG